>JAJXWI010000052.1 GCA_021781705.1 bacterium
GATATTACACTTTTTTAGCTAAAAATAATGTAGTGCCCTGCAAAAATGAACTTTCGTTGATAGTCAACATCTTACACGTCAAGACCGCCGAAGTCGGGATCTACACTGTAAAAACCAGAAAAGCCCCTTACTCTTTCCTTCCTGCGTTTATTAAAAAGATGAATCGATCGACTTGATATTTTGAAGCTGTTTAGATTTTAGCTTTAGATTTCCTCATCCCGAAAATAAATTAAATGCCCGCATGAATCACAGCAGGTGACCTGTCCCTTTTTAGCATCATTAACTGTCTGGGGAGTGAGTTTTAAATGACAAAAACCGCAGGTATTATTGTGGACACGCACAAGCGGCTCTCCATCCTTTTTTATTAACCTGGTATATGTGGGCAGGACTTCTGGGTCAAGTTTTTCGAGAAGAGGTTTCCTGGTCTGCAATGCTTTTTCTATTTCTGATTGCAATACATTCTCCATTTCTTCTAGGTCTTTAATGCTCTCTTCAAGTTCGTTTTCCATGGTTTTTAGAGATTTTTCGGCCGACGACAATGTCTTCTTATCTGCATCCAGTTGTTCAAAATAATTCAGTTGCTTAGTCTCCAGGCTGCTTATAAAAGATTTTTGAGAGGCTATTTCATTAAGGAAAGCTTTGTATTCATCATTTTTCTTAACTATTGCTGACTTTTGCTGCATATCATTGATTCTGGCCTTGATGCTGTCCATCTTCATTTCCAGAGACTTGATTTCTTTTTCTGTTTCCATCATCTTCTCTTTGGCTTTGGAAACTTTTCCTTTTTCTACTTCCATACCGGAAATTATCTCTTGCTTCTCCTTGGGAATATCTTTAAACCTCCTGTTCATGCGCTTTGTTTTCATGTCCGCAACTTGTAGTTCAAGTACATCTTTGATCCATGTTTTCATTCTTACCTCTTATAAAATTCTTACAATATTAAGTCTCATAATAATCCAGGCTGAATATCTCCATTTGACAATATATTTGAAGGAGGTACAGCTCCTAACAATTTATATGTTTTGTTTGTAGCTATCCTGCCCTGTCTCGTTCTCATTATATATCCTTCCTGTATAAGAAACGGCTCATAAACTTCTTCGATAGTTCCCTCTTCTTCTCCTACAGAAACAGCTATATTTTTAACGCCCACAGCCATGCCGTTAAATTTATATACAAGGGTATCCAGTATTCTCTTGTCCATTTCATCAAGCCCGTTTTCATCTATATCCAGCATATTTAACGCATCCGATGCTGTTTTTGCCGTAATTTTATTGTTGGCCTTTACTTGAGCATAGTCTCTAGCCCATCTCAAGAGATTATTCGCTATTCTTGGGGTACCTCTGCTTCTCTTTGCCAGCTCAAATGCCCCTTCATCATCTATTTCTATTTTTAAAATCTGAGCCGACCTTACGATAATTTGTTTCAAATCCTGTGGCGGGTAATAATCCAAGAGGCAGTCCAGATGAAATCTCGATCTTAACGGAGAGGAAAGAAGTCCTTTTCTTGTAGTAGCGCCTACCAAAGTAAATTTCTTCAGATTGAGTCTGATTGAACGTGCGCCAGCCCCTTGATCCAGCATAATGTCTATAAAATAATCTTCCATTGCGCTATACAAATATTCTTCAACCGCAGTCTGAAGCCTATGTATCTCATCTATAAAAAGAATGTCTCCATCCTGAAGGGAAGTAAGGAGACCTGCCAAATCCCCGGGCTTCTCTATCACCGGACCGCTTGAAGATTTTAATTTTGCCCCTTTAGCATTTGCAATTATATATGCCAAAGTTGTTTTCCCCAGACCCGGAGGACCGGAAAGAAGCACATGCCCGAGAGGTTCATTTCTCTCTTTTGCCGCCTGAACAAAAAGCTCAAGCCTTTCTTTTACTTTTCTTTGTCCGGGAAAATCTTTAAAATATTGAGGGCGTATAGTTTCGTCGAAACTAGTATCTTTTTTATTGAGAGTAGAAGTAATAAACCGTTCTTCTGGCATCCAAAAACCTTTAAAAAATATAGTTTCAGCAATAAGCAGCTGTTTACTGTAGCTGGAATTTATTAAATATCTACAGTGTTCTGCCTTTTTTCCAATTTTGTTTTATTTAACTACAGATCTGGTTCTCTCAAAATTTAAAATAACAGCTGGTCGCTATTGCTTTTAACAAGAAATGTGTAAAATGATCACAACGCCATATCAACAACGTGTTTTCAAAAATCAAGCACAACCATTATTAAAAAATAAGTAACGTGCACCTCTGCAAAACTCATATTCAATCGGTTTTGACGAAGTAAACCCCTCCATTTTCGTATCTAAAGGGTTCCTTGTGAATTCGGTTTACCCCATTTAAAATTTAAGGATCGTTAGCATGTTATGACGTTAAAATGCAAAAAACTATTTGGATCTTATTGGCAGCATTTATTCACATCTATTTCTCTCGTTTACCGGCCTTGAATTCTTATTAATTCTGATATATGGTTGAAAAATCGCAGCGAAGCCAGTTACCCTAAACATTTGGAATATATCAAAAAGCTGAATTCCTCTTATGCCTAAAACTAAAACATTTGTAGCAGCTATGAGCGGTGGTGTTGATTCCTCCGTAGCTGCCTCAATCTTCATAAAGCAGGGACATAAAGTCATCGGAGTTACGCTTAAGATGAAGAACTGCGATGACACAAAAGAAAAAACAAAGGCCTGTTGCGGGCTTGATGATAATATTCAAGTAAGGCTTGTCGCTGAAAAGCTCAAAATCCCTCATTACTTTCTTGATGTTCGTCCTGAATTCAAAGAAAAAATTTTAAAATATGCAATGAGCGAATATGCTTGCGGAAGAACTCCTAACCCTTGCGTTTGCTGTAATTTCTACCTAAAATTTGGAGCCCTAATGAAGTATGCTCAAGAAATCGGGGCCGAAGGAATAATCACCGGACACTACGCCATAATCAATAGAGATGTTCCTGACAATGCCCGAATATTTAAGGGAATAGACGACACTAAAAATCAGACTTACTTTCTATCTTATCTAACACAGGAACAGCTGAACTTTTCATATATGCCGCTTGGCGAATTAACTAAAAAGGAGGTCAGGCAAATAGCTGAAAACATTGATCTCCCAAATGCGAAAAAATCCGAAAGCCAGGATGCCTGTTTTGGATATAAAGGCGAAACTTTTGCACAAACACTTGCGAGAACATTTGATTATATTCCAAAGCCAGGAAACATAATTAATGAAAAGGGTAAAATTTTAGGCCTTCATAATGGTATTCATAATTTTACACTGGGACAGCGAAAAGGTTTGGGAATAGCCCTTGGCTCCCCTGCTTTTGTAGTAAAAATAAACCCTAACACGAATGAAATAACGGTAAGCACAGATGAAAAGTTGCTGCTGACAAAAATATTTACAGCGATAAATCTGAACTGGGTTGATTTCCCATACGAGCAAATTGAATGTGAAGTTCAAACCAGATATAGACAAGCTCCACAAAAAGCAATTGTTTATAAAAAAGACAACTCAACAGCCCTTGTAGAACTTGCCGAACCATTACGGGCGGTAACTCCCGGCCAGGCATTGGCTGTATATAACGGCAATCAACTCATAGCCGGCGGCTGGATTGACAAGCTTCTTTGAATCAGTCTCTAAACAGCAAATAAATTGACTTATCATTCTAGTCATGATACCATATCTGACATTCACTAAACTCAAGTGCCAAAAATAGGGGCTAAAAGTATACTTATGAAGATTAAAGTTCTACTGTCTGTTTTTTTGTTTGTAATTCTTGTAATTCTGCTTGCGATACTTTTAAATACTTATGTTGTATCAGAAGCACAAAATACCGGCAGCAATGAGTTAAAGCAAGAGCAAAAAATATCTTCTGATTTTGACAAATACGCAGAAGAAGCAAGAAAATCCTGGAATATTCCTGGAATGGCTGTCGCTATTGTGAAAGATGATAAAATTATTTTTTCTAAAGGGTACGGCGTAAAAAAACTAGGAGACAACGATCCTATAGACGCTCACACTCTCTTTCAAATAGGTTCAACTTCCAAGGCTTTTACAACAACATTAATGGCTATGCTTGTTGACGAAAAAAAACTAAATTGGAAAGATAAGGTTATTGACCATTACCCGGAATTCCGAATGTATGACCCCTGGGTTACAAGGGAATTTATGGTGGAAGAACTTACGGAACAACATAGCGGGCTTCCCGCGTATTCCATAGACGCTTTAGCCTTTTTTGGATTTGACAGAAATTATATTATGAATGTGTTACGTTTTGTCAAGCCTATCAGCAGTTTTCGTACTGAATTTGCGTATGTAAACCACCTTTTTCTTGTTGCTGCAAAAATACTGGAAATTAAAACTGGAAAAACCTGGGAAGAGAACCTTAAAGAAAGAATATTCGTTCCTTTAAATATGAATGAAAGTTCATCTGACATGAAAAGCCTTTTGAAATCTAAAAATGCTGCATTCGGCCATTGCCTGCAAAATAACCAAATTGCACCAGCCCCCGTGGATTTTAATTGGATGTATATCTACGCCCCAACCGGCGGGATAAATTCTAATATCACAGACATGGCAGAATGGCTAAAGCTTCATATCAACAATGGACAGGTTAATGGAAAGAAAATCGTAAGCTCAGAAAATTTAAATTTCACCCACTCTCCAAAAACTATCATAGATAGTGAAAACAAGCTCAAGGCATATTATTGCAATGGCTGGGTGTACGTAGAACCCAAACCTTTTTCAGCGGTAATACATGACGGGCAAACCTCAGGTTATCAAAGTTTCGTAGCTTTCTGGCCTGAACAAAAGACAGGAATAGTTATTCTTACAAATAGCATCCATCACAACCTCCCCAAAGCGCTGTTTTTTTATTTAAATGACTTGTTTTTCAACAGTGGCAGTCAACATGACTGGAGCAAAGAATTTCTTGATGCATTTAATAAGAAACAAAAGGATGATATAGCCAAACGCCTCATAAAACCCGACAAACCTGTTTCTCTTCTACCATTAGATAAATATATCGAAACTTATTGTAATGAATTTTATGGCGCGGTAAAAATAGAAAAAGTTGACAATATGCTACAGCTGACAATCGGGCCAGATAAGTATAAATTTTCAATGATCCATTGGAATGGAAATATCTTTGAATTAAAAGATTCCAAAGAAATCGCGAATGGAAACAGTCAGAATTTTGCCCGTTTTGAACTGGATGAAAATCAAAAAGTTGTCAAGCTCACCTTAGATTTTTTGAATAAGGATGGGTGCGGCATATTCGTTCCGGAAAATAAAGACAATAAATAAGCAGGGCTCTATAAAATGGCGTTATCGAATTACCAAAAATCAGTCACAGACAGAATCCAACAGCTTAAAAAAGAAAGAAACGCAATAATATTGGCGCATAATTATGTGCTTGGAGAAGTTCAGGACATAGCCGATTTTTGCGGCGACTCGCTGGAACTCAGCAGAAAAGCAAGCATGATAGAAAAACAGGATGTTGTTGTTTTTTGCGGTGTAAAGTTTATGGCGGAAACTGCAAAAATCTTATCCCCAAAAAAAACAGTCCTTCTGCCTGTTTTCGACGCGGGCTGCCCTATGGCTGATATGGCAGATGCCGAAGAAGTGAGAAATTCAAAAAAACAATATCCGGGCGCCATTACCGTGTGCTATGTAAACAGCACAGCTGAGGTAAAAACAGAAGTTGATATTTGCTGTACATCCGGAAACGCTGAAAAAATTATCAGCAGCATTCCGAAAGACCAGCAAATCATATTTATTCCTGATAAAAATCTCGGAGCAAATGTAGCGAAGAAGCTTGGCAGAGAAATGATTTTGTGGGACGGATTCTGCCCTACACATATGAGAATCACCATGGAAATGATAAAGAAGAAGAGAGACGAATTCCCAAATGCCTCTGTAGTGGTCCATCCGGAATGTACTCCGGAAGTAGTTGCGCTAGCAGATGAAGCGCTTAGCACTGCAGGAATGCTCGCTTTCGCAAGAAAAACACCAGCAAAACAAATAATAGTCGGAACAGAAATTGGAATTATCCACAGAATGCAAAAAGATAGTCCTGAAAAAATGTTTATTCCGATCTCTGAGCAGGCAGTCTGCATGAATATGAAAAAGATCAATTTGGAAGATGTGCTTATTTCTTTGGAAAAAATGCAGTACGAAATAAAACTTGACCCGGAAACTTTAGAAAAAGCTAAAAAACCTATCTTCAAAATGCTTGAAGGAAGAATATAATCACACCTATGTACCTATGAATTTATCAAAAACTAGGAGGATTAATGAAAAAATTAGGATTGCATATTATTGCATCACTGGTTCTTTTTTGCGGGTGTAGTACGCTATTGGCAGATAACGATGGATCCTCAAATATCTCTGGAGGGGAGACTATGGATTTTGACACCCAAATTCTTCTGGGTTCTTGTTACTACAGAACAACAGACGCAGGAGAAATACTTACCACTATTAACAAGATTAATTCTGTAGACCGCAAAAATTCTTTCAAAGATTGGTGTGAAACATGGTATCATGAATGGCTTTCACTTGCAGAGCGTATCGAAAACAACGCAAAAGAATCCGAATTCAACAAGCATCCCATAAGCGCAAGAAATTCCTATTTGCGCGCCGCTGCATATTTTGCTACATCAGCCGTTTTCATTGATGGTACAAAAGACCCTTCCAGAGGCGTATCCGCCTGGGAATGCCATCACAATTGCTGGAAAAAATTCTATGACCTCATGGAAGCTGAGGAGGTTAACATCACCTACGGAGATACCACGATCCCAGGATGCCTATTCCGTCCCAAAAATGGCAATGCCCCATTCGCCACAATTATATTTAACAATGGTAGTGATGGACCTACTTCTGCAATGTGGGGTTGCGGAGTAGCTGGAGCACTTGAAAGAGGTTATGCGGCTCTTGTTTTTGACGGACCCGGGCAGAATTCAATGTTATGGGAAAATCATATTCCTTTCCGTCCTGACTGGGAAAATGTAATAACACCTGTAATAGATTTCTTGAAAACACGCAATGATGTTGACCCTAACAAAATTGTTCTCTCCGGCATAAGTCAAGGAGGATACTGGGTTCTTCGTGCTCTAGCATTTTTAGATGATAAACATAAAATAGCTGCTGGCATTTTAGACCCGGGAGTTATGGATGTATCTACAGCATGGTTTTTCCCAGGTTTTCCAGATAATGACATGCTGGATGATCTTAAAAATAACAGAGAAGAGGAGTTCAATATGAAGATGAAGGAAGGTCTCGACACCAACGCTGCATTCAAACAGAATATGTTGTGGCGAATGAAACCCTACTGTACAGATAGCTTCTTTCAGGTATACAAGAAGGTCCAGGATTACAAAGTAAGTATTGATGACATAAAAAAGATTACATGCCCCATGTTTATAGCTGATCCAGAAGGTGAACAGTTCTGGCCTGGGCAATCACAAGCTGTCTATGACGCCCTAACTCCTCAGCAGAAAGAGAAGAGTAAAATTATAAAATTCACGAAGGAAGAAGGATCAAATTGGCACTGTGAGCCCATGGCACGCAGTTTATATGATCAGCGCATGTTTGATTGGCTTGCTACGGTAGTCCCAAGCAATTTACCGTAAGAAAGAAAAAATAATTTTTTATTGCAAATAACAGAAAGCTGCCCGGCTGTGGGATGTTTATTACAAGCTACAAATAGCCAATTTGTGAACAAAGATTATTCAGATTCACGCTAAAAGTTTATTAATGGATCTTGCTGCAATTCTACCTTGCCCCATGGCCAAAATCACGGTTGCAGCGCCAAGCACGATATCTCCACCAGCATAAACCTTATCCATTGAAGTTTTGCAATTCTCATCAACGATAATATTTCCCCATTTATTGCACTTGAGACCGGGAGTTGTTTGAGATATCAGTGGATTAGATTCATTGCCAATAGCTATAATCACAGTATCGACATTCATTACGAATTCGCTCCCAGGAATTTCAACAGGCCTGCGCCTGCCGGAATCATCAGGCTCTCCAAGCTCATACCGGAGACATTCTATCGCCTCAGCTTGTAGTTTGCCTAGAATTCTTTTAGGATTCACAAGTGTATGAAATATTACGCCTTCTTCCTTTGCGTGGGCAATTTCTTCTACTCTCGCAGGCATTTCGTTCTCTGTTCTTCTGTAAATTATATATACTTCCTCAGCTCCAAGACGCACAGCAGTTCTAGCTGAATCCATCGCCACATTTCCGCCCCCGACTACAGCCACTTTTTTTGACATGGCTATAGGGGTCGCAGCCATTCCGCGGTCATAAGCTCTCATAAGGTTCGCCCTAGTCAAAAACTCATTGGCAGAATATACGCCTACTAAATTTTCTCCTTCAATATTCATAAACTTAGGCAGGCCTGCACCTGTTCCGATAAATACCGCCTCATAGCCATCTTTTTCTATCAAATCAGTCAATTTCCTAGTTTTACCAACGACAAAGTTGGTTTTTATTTCAACGCCCATAGCCTTTAGAGTATCTATCTCAGATTTAACAATAGATTTAGGAAGCCGGAATTCAGGAATCCCATAGGTCATTACTCCACCGGTTTTATGAAATGCTTCAAACAAAGTAACGCTATGCCCTTCTCTTCTAACATCAGCCGCTACAACAATCGAAGCAGGCCCGCTCCCGACTACAGCAACCCTCTTTGAAGTATCCGGTTTACCTTGCGGCGCCTTGATATTTCCCTCTTCGCGCTCCCTATCTGCAACAAACCTTTCAAGCCTTCCTATAGATACTGACTTTAAAACATTTTTCAAAGATTTTCCGACAGTACAATACAGCTGACATTGAACCTCCTGAGGGCAAACTCTGCCACAAACAGCAGACAATAGACTATTTTCTTTTATCACCTCTATGGCTTTTTGAAAATCACCGTCCGCTATCTCTTTAATAAACCTCGGGATATCTATCCGTACAGGACAACCATTTATACATGGAGCATTTTTACACTGAAGACACCTTAAAGCTTCAACTTTGGCCTGATTTTCAGTATACCCAAGCGCCACTTCTTTCGTGTTTTCTCTTCTGATTATAGGATCCTGGGAAGGCATCTCCTGAACAGGGATAGACAACCTGTCTTTTAATGACAATGGTTGACATGAGTTTAAGGCATCCAAAGAAATCCTTGCTGCCTCGTCAAATTCTTGTTGAGTTAAGTGCTTGTGGCTCATACTGCTCATTTCTTCAAAGACGAATCTAGTTTACATTTATGATAGGCTTGAGATTCAAGATCCTTATAAGCTCCAAGCCTTGCCATCATGTTATCAAAGTCCACTTTATGCCCGTCAAATTCAGGACCGTCTACGCAAACAAACTTTGTTTCATTCCCAACAGTTACCCTACATCCGCCACACATTCCCGTCCCGTCTATCATAATGGTATTCAGAGACACGAGAGTAGTTATTCCGAAAGGCCTAGTAGTTTCGGCACAGAATTTCATCATTATTGCAGGACCTATTGCAACAACAATATCCGGCTTCCAGGATATGCACAATTCTTTCAAGGGTTCTGTAACTATAGCTTTTCGGCCACAAGAACCATCATCTGTACAAACTATAAGCTCATCGGAGAGCTCTCTCATTTCAGATTCATAAATTATTAGTTCTTTAGATCTTGCTCCGATAATCACTTTAAGCTCATTACCAGCTTTTTTCATAGCTTTAGCTATTGGATAAGAAGGCGCTACCCCTATCCCTCCAGCAACACATAACACTTTACCGAATTTTTCTATGTGTGTAGGGTTTCCGAGAGGTCCTAAAAGGTTTACTATCTTTTCACCTTCAGAAAGATTTGAAAGCTCAAGAGTAGTTTTTCCGACAACCTGAAAGATAATCGTAATAGTGCCTTTTTCAGGGTTAGAATCTGCAATTGTTAGAGGAATTCTTTCAGCAAATTCATTATTTAACGAAAGTATGATAAACTGTCCAGCCCTACATTCTCCGGATATAATAGGAGCGTACAATTCCATTAAATAAACATTTTGGGAAAGCTGCTTTTTATTTAAAATAGCATTCATTTGTCAAAACCTGCAAAAAAAATGCCCGACTTAAGCGGGCATAGACTATATCACTCATGATAATTTAAATAATACTACTTTTGCTCATCCGATACAGGCACAATAGCATTAATATCTGTGTCTTTAGTCAAAATTGTTTGACTTCCGGCCTGGTCAGCTGCCGCAGCAGGAACCGTAACATCATGTTGAGTGCTTAAAGTATTATCTATTGACTGCATATCAGACTGAATCTGCTTGTCAAAATTTTCGAACTCATTGGCATTTTCCCAGTCAGGATGAACAACAGATGTGTCTGTCTTTATCGCCGGGTTCTTGAACAATTTATCAGAACGCAAATCTTTCATCAGCGAAGTATCAGTTGTAATACTATCACTCAGCATACTTTCAAGTCCCTGAACGCTTGTAACAGACGCCTGATAATACTGGTCATTAATAAGTTCGCCTACGAGTGTAGCTTGATTCAACGTGTCGGGATCTTCAGGAATGGTAATTTTACTTACATCAATTTTAGGATCAATAACTTGTGCAAGTTTTTTCTGCCCATTGATAATCGCCCAATCAAGAGCTGTATATCCATCGACATCTTTTGCAGAAACATCAGCTCCAAGCTTGATCAATTCCATTGCAGAATTAGGAACGTTACACCTTGCACACCATACAATTAATGGCATTTTCCCGTAGAACGCATTAACGCTAATGCCTTTATTTACTAAAAAGTCAATCATCGAAAGGTTTTCATGAGCAAGAGCTGCAATCATTACATGCGGAACTGTATTGTCTTTTTGCATTTCAACTTTTGCTCCATTAGCCACCAACGCCTTGGTTATATCATCATGTGAACCTATCTGAGACCAATCAAGAGCAGAAAAACCATGGGAATTAATATATCCGCGGGCATCAACATAATTTACATTTGCACCAAGTTTAATCAGTGTAATGGTTGCATCTTTCTGACCGTAGTATGCAGCAGTTGAGAGCGCAGTATGAGCGGTTACAGGGTGTACAGCTTCTATCTTCGCGCCAGATTCCACTAAAGCTTTTATAACTTCACTTCTGTTGTTAAAAGCTGCTATCATTAAGGGAGTATAACCGTCAATCACGGCAACATTCGGATTTGCGCCATTTTGCAGCAGTATCCTTGTTATATCAACGTTACCACTCCATGCAGCAATAGAAAGCGCAGTTCCCAGGTATGTGCTAATACTCACATCAGCACCATGATTGATAAGATATCTAACCATATCGGCCTTTTTATAGGCTACAGCTACCATCAAAGCGGTAGAGCTGCCACCTGTAGCATTTACATCCATTCCAGCGTCAAGGAACTGCTGCACTTTGACAACATCCCCCTTCGAAGCAAAATGACTCAACGCTTCAGGAGAGAAAGGGATTCCTTCCGCTACAAGCTGTTGTCTAGCCATATTGGCCTTGGAATTATCTACGGTTGTAACTGTGCACGCTACGACAGCGAGAGAAGCCAGAGCAGCAACAGACACTCTTAATAGTGCTTTCTTCATATTACTCTTGGAGTCCTTAATTTAAGTTATATTTTTTTGGAAGTTTTTTCCTATCAACTCGTGGACATAGTCTATATCAAATAGAATACAATTTCACTACTAATTTGAAAAAAATATGACATTTTTTACTTTCAACATATTTTGCACGAGACTTGTATATGCAGAAAGAATATTTTAACTTAACTCAGTCTTTATCTAAAAAAAACTCAAAAAAATATTTTTATGGAAAAAGAAATTAAAAATTACAAAAGAAAAAGAAGGCTGAAAAGCTATTTTTTCAGAGGCTTGTTAGTTTTAGGCATTATAATCTTGATTCTGGTTTTCTCTTTTATGAACAAGAAGACAGAAGACATACCTCTATATTCAAATAATCTGCTTACATCCGTCTACCATGCGGGAAACAGCAACGAGCAAACGGATAAAATAGCTTTAATAAGAGTTGAAGGCATAATATTAAATTCAGGAGATAAATGGGACGCAATAGCTGACGCAAACAACATATCAGACCAGCTGTATAATGCAGAAAATGATCCATCAGTAAAAGCAGTAATATTGTACATTGATTCGCCAGGCGGAGAAATAACTGCTGTAGAAAAAATTTATCATCACATAAAAAACATAGAAAAAAAAGGTATAAAAGCTATAGCTCTGATGGACTCGATCGCAGCCAGCGGCGGTTACTATATATCAGCAGGATGCGACAAGATAATAGCTGGGAAACTTACAATTACCGGCAGTATCGGGGTAATTATTGACAGCTACAAATATTATAGTCTTCTAAATAAAATAGGAGTGCAGGATGAAGTTTACAAAACAGGGGAATTTAAGGATTTTCTCAACCCTGCCCGCCCTTCTACCTTAAAGGAACAGGAATTAGTAAAGAATATGCTTAACGAAGCCTACGAAGATTTTATTCAGGTTGTTTCTACAGGCAGAATAAATCGCAGCAAAAGCCTGACAGTTGAACATATCAAAAAGTCCGCAGTTGGCGATGGAAGAGTTTTTTCAGGACAAGAAGCTTTAGCCCTTGGCTTGATAGACCGATTAGGATACTACAGCGATGCAGTAGATGAAGCAATACAATTGGCAAAGTTGGACAAAAAAAATGTCCAAATTATAACCTACGAAGGAAAAATAGGAATCGGCGACTTACTTAACCGGTTGTTATATAAAAAATTCAAAATAAATCTGGAAATACCAGGAGTTAACAGAAACACCCACATCAAGTCTGGAAACCTCTATTTTTTATATCCCGGAGCACTGTGAATAGAATAGCAAGAAATGAGCACCAATAAAAATATCTGGATATTATCTGGGGAAACTTCGGGAGACGCTTACGGAGCCGCTCTGGCAAAATCTCTGGTAAAGACATACGGCAAAAACGTCACAATATCAGGAATGGGCGGCCTTGCAATGAAGCAGTCCTGCATAAATATTCTTGTAGATTCAACAGAACTAGGCGTCGTAGGATTAGTCGAAGTTTTTAAAAATATATTTACTTTTATAAAAATTTTCCGATTCCTCGTAAAGAAAGCCGAACAAGCTCGACCAGATGTCGTAATATTGATTGACTACCCTGGGTTTAACCTCAGATTTGCAAAACAAATGCATAAAAGAAACATCAAGGTAGTATGGTATGTAAGCCCGCAGGTATGGGCCTGGAAAAAAAACAGAATATACAAACTCGCTAAATACTGCTCAAAGATGCTGGTTATATTTCCTTTTGAAGTTGATGTGTATAAAAAGACAAAACTTGATGTGGAATTTGTGGGACACCCTCTTGTTGATATAGTAAGGGAAAAGATTGATCCATCACAAATAAGAGATCCTGAAAAACTCCTACTCGCCCCAGGAAGCAGGTATTCTGAAATAAACCGCATACTCAAGCCTATGCTTGAAACAGCCGCTATACTAAAAGAAAAACATCCCCAGCTAAAATTCAAAGTATCTGCCACACGACCGTCTCTGGAATCTAGGATAAGAGAAATAATAAATAGCTTTGAACTAAGTAAAGGAACCAAATTAAACTGCGAAATAGAATGCGGACAAAACCTCAAACTTTTACAGGAGTGCGGAACAGGTCTGTTAAAATCCGGAACAATCACGGTAGAAAGTGCAATAGTAGGACTTCCATCGGTTATTCTATATAAAGTAAACCCGCTTACATTTCTGATAGCAAAAATAGTCATAGGAAAATTTTTCCGCGGCTTCTTCTGTATGGTAAACATAATAGCAAATAAGACCATCTACGAAGAGTTTATGCAGGATAAAGCCACACCCAAAAACCTTGCTGCCGCAGTTGAAAAAATCATGCCGCACGGAGACCGCAGGGAATTCGTACTGAAAGAAATTGCTTATCTCACAAATAATTTACTTACCTACGGCAAAAATCAGGCAAGCGATAACGCGGCTGAAGCTATTAAAAAAGTGATAAACTAAATAGGAAATTACAGCGATATCTCGACATCAGAAAAACTCGAATCTATCAAAGAATCTGGATTAAAAAATAGGGCCGCCAATCACCGGCACAAGAAAACAACATCACACCTCCCTCTTAACGCTAGGCCGTATCACAAACCAGAAAAACGAGTTATAAATATTGACAATCAGAACATGTTTAACAGATATCCCTTAAAGTAAGGCAATAAGAAATATCTGTTTCAATGTGAGCTAAAACACGTTAATAATGTAGCTAACTATTTCTGGAATGGCTAATTTCTCTTTTCTTCTGCATTTCTATATTAATTTTTGTTCTAGTAAGAACCGTGCTGATGTTTCAAATAATTCCCTTTCTTGTTCATTGAACGGTACGTTTAAAATTTTTTCTATTCCGTGTTCTCCTATAATTGCCGGCATGCTCATACAGATATCATATTGTTTATTATAACAAGAAACAGGAATAACTCTTTTTTGATTAAAAATAATGCTTTCGCATATCATAGCCACACATGAAGCAACACCAAAAAAAGTTGCCCCCTTGCCACGACCAATCTCATACCCCTTCTGTTTTGCGGCTTGTGCCATTTCCAATAAATCTGCTTCGGTTATTTCAGGAAAATATGATAATGGCACTCCTGAAATTTGTGCTGATGACCATGCTGGAAATTGTGTATCTCCATGTTCGCCTAAAATATACGCTTGTACTGATTCTTCTGCAACACCCATTTTTTGCGCTATGGCAAGTTGCAACCGTATTGAATCCAATAAGGTGCCTGAGCCAAACACTTGATTGCGTGCAAGTCCAGAGAATACTTGTGTGTACAACGCGAGCAAATCTACAGGATTGGTAACAATAATAATGATTGCCTCTGGATTGATAGGTTGCAATTTCTTAACGATAGAGCTAATCGCTTTTTTATTTTGTTCTAGTAGTTCAATGCGAGATTGTTCTGGCTTTTGAGTAACTCCAGTTGCTGTAATAATGATAATATCCGCAGTGCCTGCTTGTTGCATGGATGCCACTCCTATTTGTGATGCAACACTGAAAGAAAGGACATCTGAAAGGTCAAGCACTTCTCCTTTGCATTTTTGCAAATCGATATCTACCAAGAGAATTTCTGATATTAAGTTCTTAAGCATCAAAGTATAAGCAATTGTGGCACCAACTCTTCCAGCTCCTATGATAGCGATCTTAGAATGCTTCATAACGTCCTCTTAAATCAATAAACCTTAATTCCCAACGTATTGTAAGTTGTACTATACAAATCTTTAAATCTCAAGATTGATTTGCTTAAAAATAAAAAAGCGCCCTGAACATAATTGCAGCTCAGGACACCCAAAATAAACAAATATAAAACCCGAATTAACGTTTTGAGAACTGGAAGCGTTTGCGTGCTCCTGGTTGACCGCTCTTCTTACGTTCTTTTTCTCTCGGATCACGAGTAAGCATTCCTGCGCTCTTAAGAGCAGCTTTCAGCTTTTCATCATATTTTACGAGAGCTCTTGATACTCCGTGCCTGAGAGCACCAGCTTGCCCCATAATCCCGCCACCCTTAATATTGGCAACAATATCAATCTTTCCGATTGTTTCAGTCACTACCATCGGCTGTTCAGCAAAACCTCTGGCTGCTTCAGACGAAAAATATTCCTTCATTTCTCTGTCGTTAATAACACACTTTCCAGTGCCCGGCTTAATTCTGACCTGTGCAGTAGAAGATTTTCTTCTGCCCGTCGCGTTAGTATAACTTGCTTTTACCATAAAAGATCTACCTGTATCTTAAATTAACAAAATGTAACTTTTTCGGGTTGTTGAGCCTCGTGCGGATGTTCCGAACCGGCATAGATTTTCAGTTTTCTGATAATCTGACGACCGAGCCTGCCCTTCGGAATCATGCCCCAAACAGCATCTCTTACTAAACGGTCTGGATGTTTCTTTCTGATTTCTGCAGCTGTCTGTTCCTTTAAACCGCTCTTATATCCGGAATAGTCCTGATAAATTTTGTCAGTCTCTTTTGAGCCTGTCAAAAGAACCTTTTCCGCATTTACTACAACTACAAAAGAACCGGTGTCAACATGAGGAGTATAGGTCGGTTTGTCCTTTCCTCTTAATGCGTTGGCTATATTGACAGCCAGTCTGCCCAATGGAATACCATCGGCATCTACAAGTATATACTTGCGTTCGATTTCATTTGGTTTTGCTAAGTACGATTTCATTCCTCGTTCTCTCTAGTTTTATATGATATTTACACAAAAATTATAAAATAATGCTTCAACTACAAGCCAAAGAGCGTTTAAATTAGCTCCTAATTAGTTCTTGTCAAATAGCGATACCCCTTTATTGGGGAAAAATATTCATTTTAAAAAAGGAGCTTCGTTGTTTACAATTTTTCTTATCCATAACAATACAGCTAAGTTTACCATTTTCATATCCCGTTGCCAGATGCGAATGATAAAATCCTTGCGCATAGAGAAATTTTCACTAGGTACTTCGTTCTTTAAGATTCAGAATCAATGAGCGTCATTCCTAAGGCTAGAATATCATAAGCTTTTTCTTCATTCCAAGTCTCTGAATATTTCAAGAGTCAATTCGGCATCCAAAAATACCCTATGGGCAGGTCCGCCAGCATAGTTCAACCCAAAAATCTGGCATTATGTGCTACGAGTGTCAAAGATTCTGAAAACGCTACAAAATCTTTCCCGACATTGCCAAAACACGGTGCATCCGCACCCATCTCATTTGTTATACCATGAATTCTTGTCAACCTATCGAAAATTAAACATTCCGAATTAATAAGTGTATGAAATATTTTTTGAGCTTTCCGATAAAACCATAAAAACAATTCATCACCTTTTTGATTAAAAATAAAGAAATCAAGTATTTTGAATCCCCAAAAAAGGTAGTGTAAATTCTTTTCGGCTACAGTACGTTCTATTAAACATATGTCCCGAACGCTAGTTTCCTGATTTCTGATTTTT
>JAJXWI010000053.1 GCA_021781705.1 bacterium
TTATGGAACAATATATCAGCATAATTGTTGGCTTAGCCGTTCTGATAGTAGCCTATAAAATGGCAGCTAAAACAAAGAAGGGAAAATACATTCTTGATTCAGGAAAATATAGGATGCCTGTTTTCGGCAATCTGATTTCCAAGACTTCTATAGCCAGATTTTCTAGAACTTTTGGAACTCTTCTTTCTTCCGGAGTGCCTGTTCTGAGGTCTCTTTTGATAGTAAGGGATACGGCAGGAAACGGACTGGTGGAAAACGCAATACAGAGAGTTCATGATGCGGTAAAAGAAGGTGAAAGCATTGCATCTCCGCTGGCTGCAACAAAAATTTTTCCTGATATGGTAATAAGCATGATAGAGGTAGGCGAAGAAACCGGAAAACTTCCTGAAATGCTTGAAAAAATAGCAGATACATACGAAGAAGAAGTGGACAATGCTGTCGATACCATGACATCTCTTATTGAACCAATAATGATAGTTTTTATGGCTGTTGTTGTTGGTACTATCGTTATTGCAATGTTTATGCCATTGATAAAAATAATGCAGACACTCGGCGGATAAGTTAGTCGAGTTTCTTCTATTTATAGATTCAAAATCAATTCGACAATGGCATGATTCAAGAAATTTTAACCATTTCTAAGCCCGTAGCACTTCGGCTGGAAAAAATATTTAACTCTTAAGTTTTTCAAGTTTTAGCTTCAGTAAGCGAAGCATTTCGTCTAAATTAAGTCCATCCTTAGCGCTTATCGGAACTATCGGCACATCATAAACTTCTTCTTTAAAAATTTCAAGATTAGCCTGAGATTCAGGAAGGTCCATCTTATTAGCCGCAATGATCGCAGGCCTTGTGGATAACCCTTTCATATATAGCTCAAGCTCTCTTTTCAATACCTGATAAGATTGCAAAGGATCCCTGCCCTCCAATCCGGACATATCAATTACAAACAAAAGTATTTTTGTTCTTTCTACGTGCTTAAGAAAACTGTGCCCGAGCCCAATATTATTATGTGCGCCGTCAATTAATCCGGGGATGTCGGCAATTGAAATCCTAGTAAAATCGTCAAATTCTATAATCCCTACCATAGGATGTAAAGTGGTAAACGGGTATGGAGCAATTTTAGGTTTGGCTGCGGAAACAACACTTAACAAAGTGGATTTTCCAGCATTGGGGAACCCAACAAGGCCGATATCAGCGATAGTTTTTAACTCTAATTCAAGGTGTTTTACTTCACCCTCAGTTCCAGGGTCGCAACGTCTTGGAGCCCTATTAGTGCTGCTGACAAAGTGCATATTACCTCTGCCACCCCGGCCTCCTTGTGCGATAACATATCTTTTCTTTGGCTCATCAAGATCTAAGATTATCTTATTATTATCGTCCAAATCTTTTATAACCGTGCCCACCGGAACTTTAAGAATAACATCTGCGCCACATTTCCCATACTGGTCGCTACCCCTGCCATGTTCGCCTCTTTTTGCTTCATAGTGTCGTTGATAGACGTAATCGAGCAGGCTGCTTTCATTTGTTTCCGCAATAATAACAATACTTCCGCCATCTCCGCCATCCCCGCCGTTAGGACCGCCATGCGGTACAAACTTTTCTCTACGAAAACTGCAGCAACCGTTTCCACCGTCTCCGCCTTTTACACTGATTTTTATTTTATCTACAAACATAGCAGAATTTCCTCTTTTATTCTGACAAAAAAAGCCCAGAATCAACCTGGGCTCTTAAATCCGTAAGTCAAACAAAAGACTAAACTTGTTCAACAATGCTGACTTTTCTCTGTCTCTTATTAAAAGCGACAATACCGTCCTTAAGTGCAAACAGAGTAAAATCTTTACCGCAGCCTACATTTCTACCCGGATGAAATTTTGTTCCACGCTGACGAACTATAATGCTCCCGGCTGAAACTTCCTCTCCGCCAAATGACTTAACGCCAAGAAATTTTGGCTTACTGTCACGACCGTTCCTACTGCTTGACTGTCCTTTTTTATGTGCCATAGTAAAATCCTCCAATCTAAAAAAACTAAATCACAAAGGTTTCTAAATTATAACGAACAATAAAAAATGCAAACAATTATAACTGATAAATCTTAAATATCTGCTGTATCTATATATTTTCCCGGCCTACTTGTTTTGCTCTTTTCCTGCATTAACAGGTGTTGTCTCAGCTTTTTTAACAACAGGATTCACAGTTTTGACCGGAGTCGTTGCCACTGGCTGTTCCAATAAAGCATTGAGCTGAGAATCACTCTGCTTCCCATAACTACGCCCGGTAATAATTGCCAAAGACAGAGTAACAACAATAAAAACAGTTGCAAAAATAGCCGTCAGCTTGCTCAAATGCGTACCGGCATGGGCGCCAAAAAGCGAATCGGATCCGCCGCCGCCAAAAGTCGTCCCGAGCCCGCCGCCCTTTTTAGACTGCTGAACAAGAACAAGAGCTATAATGAGAATAGCTACAAATACATCAAGAATTGTCAATAATGTTACAATAACTCCCATAATTTTTAACCTCAAAAATATATTAATTAATAGCGTTAGCTATTAGGTTTGTAAAAACTTCAGAATCAAGGCTTGCTCCGCCCACAAGTGCACCGTCTATATCTTGCTGAGCCATAAGTTCAGCTGAATTTTCCGGTTTTACGGAACCGCCGTATTGAATAATGACCTTTTCAGCAGTTTCACTGCCGTATGCATCTGTAAGTAGCTTTCTTATCAGCGCATGAACTTCTTGAGCTTGTTCTTTGGAAGCTGTTTTCCCCGTACCAATAGCCCAAACAGGTTCATATGCAATAGTTGTTTTTATCATTTCCTCAGACGTAAGGCCATTTAAACTGCCTCTAAACTGAGTAGTAATAATATCGTAAGTCTTTCCATTCTCACGTTCATGCAAGGTCTCTCCAATGCAAACTATCGGAAGAAGTCCTGACTTAAGCGCCATTTTTGTTTTTTCATTTACGAGAGCATCGGTTTCGTTGTGATACTGTCTGCGTTCGCTGTGTCCTACTATCGCATACGTCACACCTGTATCAAGGAGCATTTTTGCAGAAACTTCACCAGTATACGCCCCGCTTTCCTTTGCAGAAACGTCCTGAGAGCCAAGCTTGATATTTGAACCATGCAGCACTCTGACAGCAGTTTCCAATGCAGTAAATGCAGGACACACAGCTATGTTAAGCTTTCCGATATAAGGCGAAAGCTTTGATTTGAGCTCAACAAGGATCTTTTCAGCTTCGGAAGAGGTTTTATTCATCTTCCAGTTTCCAGCTATAAAGAGCTTTCTTTTCTTCACACCAACTTCTCCATAAAAATAATTAATTTTAACTTTACCTAAATACAATCCAAAACATATAACTTAATCTTAAAAATTGCTAAAGTTTTTGTTAAAATAAAAAAGTTAATTTTTCTTATGCTATGCTTATTTCTCCACTAAAACCCATATGATATTTAGCTCTATCTTGCTTTTGCGAGAGCCTGATCAATGTCTGCGATAACATCTTCGGGGTGTTCCCCTCCGACGCAAAGCCTTACCATATTTGCAGGAATACAAGCCAGCGCCCGGCCATTTACTCCCTGCTGCTGATGCGTGGATATAGCTGGAATTGTCGCCACACTTTTTATTCGCCCGATATCCGTAGCACGCCAAATTCTCTGCAGACCGTCAAAAAACTTGTGTGTTTTTTCAACTCCTCCCTTTACGCAAAATGACATCAAATGACCATAACGATTAGTAGGCTTACCGTAAAGCTCATCATGTTCGGCATCAACTAGCCACATATATTTATTTGCCAGATCATGCAAAGGGTGGCTTGGCAAACCAAGATATTGAACACTTTCAATGCAAGGATGAGATTCTAAATATTGAGCGACTTTCATAGTATTCCTGCTAAGCATATCTACTTTAGAACGAAGAGTCCTCATATCGTTTAAAGTCATAACAGCTTGCATAGGATGAAGATTAGGTCCAAAATCCCTGTTCTGCAAATATTTAACATGCAAGGAAAAATCGGCCTTGAGTTGCTCGTCTTCAATATTTGCAGTAAGATTTTTACGGGCTATTATCGCGCCGGCAATACCAAAACCGCCTGAGGAAAGAGTTTTTGTAGCAGACTGTACAACTATGTCGGCTCCGTGACATATTGGACGAAGCAATGCAGGCGTTGCTACAGTGGAATCGCATATCAAAGGCAAATTATGAGAATGCGCCAAATCAGCGACTTCTTTTATATCAAAAAAACCAAGCTGAGGATTACTAGGAAGTTCACCGTATAGCAGCCTAGTATTTTTATCTATCAGTGAAGCCCATTCGCTAATATCTGCTGCATTTTTTACCCAGCGGCATTCAATATTCTGTTCTTCCATTAAGCGAACAGAAAATTGCTGAAACGTTCCTCCGTAACATTGAGCCGTTGCAACAATATTTCTGACATGCCCTGATTTGCCCTTAACTGTTAAAAATGGGTGTACGGCCGTCATTATAGCTGACATGCCTGATGACGTGGAACAACAAGATGTTTCTCCATCAAAACCATATCCTTCGAGTAAGGCTAGCGTCCATTCGTAGTAATATGTTGATGGGTTTGCTATTCTTGAATAACACCATGTAGGGATTTTGTAAGCCAGCGCCGCCGCCATTTCATCAGAATCACGGTAAGCTTGGGATGAAGTCATGAAAATAGGTTCTATTATAGCGCCCTGGTAATCGTCTATCGCATCAGTAACACTGTAAAGCCCGTGAACTGCAATGGTATCGAATTTCCACTTTTTAACAACATCCTGAATATAGTCCTTTCGCTTCTCCAAATATTTATTGTTAATATCAATGTAATTTTGCATTCCTTTGGTAATAATTGTCTCATCTTGCCTGGACATATTTCTATCCTTCCTTATTCATAGTATTATTAGTCTTAAAAATTAATCCCATAAAAATCAGCTCCTGAATACTTCAATAATCAGGACATTAGACGCTCCTTTCCACTCTTGCTAAAGTGGTATAGAGTATATCTTCAAAAAGAAAAAACACATCATAAGTTAAATATAACAAGTATTCTAAAGCGTCACAAGCCGGAGTTAAAGAGCTATGAAACCTATTGTTTTTCAAATAGCAAACATATCAGAATATCATATCAAACATCCTTTCTTATTTGAAAAAAATTGCTATATTTAGAGCGACAAACGAAAATTACTAATAAATTCTAGACATAAAAACCCTTCCCATTGAAGGTCTAATTATCTTAAATAGTCTTGTCTTATACGGGAGATTGATGTGAAAAATGAATCGCAGCTAACTTTTGAATTTGAAAAAAGTCTTGACAAGTCATCGTTAAAATCGCAGACTGTTTCGAATCATAAAGACACTGAAGGGCTTCAGGAAAGAGATATTCGGCGTGCAGTTATGGCATGGCTCTATAAATTCACTCCTTATTCGGTAGGCGTTATGGTACCCACAAGGATTTCAAAATACAGAGCTGGCGTTGCGGCTTCTTGGTCAAAAACTGCTTCTAAAAAAGGAAGAAAAACTCTTTATCCACATAAGACGGCCATTATCGAAATAAGGAGTGCAAAAGACAGTTTTGCAGCCGAATGCGGGAAAAAGAATGGACTAAATTATCTTCTTGCTATTGAGAAAGACCGGAAGGCTCAGCTGGAGACTTATATTAGAGAGAATGAGTCTGATTTGAAACTTACAGATACGTTATTTTCAGATATAGAAGCATGGGACTATTCGAAGAGCGAAAACAAGAACTACTCGAAATGCTGTAAAAGGATAGAAGAATTGGAGCGGAACATTAATAATGGCAGCAGATTTGAAAGAATCAGACAGGCACTACTTGCAGACTATCTCTACCTTGCAGTACCTAATGGACTTGTGGAAAAAGAAGAGATCGCTGACGGATGGGGATTGCTTTATGTCAATAAAGATATGTCGGTAGACCTTGTTGCCGAACCTGAAACCTGGAATTGCCCGATAGAAAACAAAATGCATCTCGTTCAAAATATCGCAAAAGCATCTACAGGTACTCTTTATACCGCCAATGGCATCTCACTGTCCAAAAATGGGATAACTAAGTTTACACGAATTCCCAGGAAGAGAAGAAGTTAAATAAATAACGAGCATCATAATGGGCACTGAAAATTTTGTTTCTTATTTTAAGAGCGGAGAGAAGGACGCAGAGTATTTCAGTCAGGGCTTGGAATGGGAACTTTTTCTAGTCGATTATAATACACTTAACCCTACTTCATATTTTGGAGAGCACGGAGTCCTTCAAATACTTAAAGAATTATCTGCCAATTTAAACTTTGAACCGATAATGGATGGCTCGAATATTATCGGACTCAAAAACAACAGCTACAAAATTACGCTTGAAACCGGGGGGCAGATAGAGCTTTCTGGCAGTACATTTAAGAAAATCAAGAATGGAATGGACGAATGCAAAGAATTTCTTTCTGCCTTGAAAAATGTATGTCTAGCGCACGGCTTATCAGTTATGCCTGCAGCGTACCATCCTCTGGCCACTGTCAAAGACGTAGATATAATACCAAAGACGAGGTACGCATTTTTAGCAAAGCACTTTAAGGAATTCGGATTAAACCTTGCTTTCGATATGATGAAACTGACCACTTCAGTTCAAACCTCGATTGATTATTCATCAGAGCTTGATTTTGTTAAAAAATTAAGAACAATAAACGCATTATCCCCGGTATTTTCCGCAATTTATGGCAATTCTCCGATCGTTCAGAATACAAAAAGCGAATATCTATCTTATAGAGGAAATGTGTGGCAAAATACAGAAAAGAAAAGAAGTGGCATTATTGAGGGGGTTTTTGAAGATGGATTTGGGTACGCCAGATATGCAAAATATTTGGCTTCTTTGCCAGTAGTAGAAGGGTTTAATAAAGAAACGCTAAAAGAAATGATCGGAGGAATGACTCTTGATGAATACGAAAAGAAATATGGCCCGATCGACGAAGAAGATTGGAGTAAGCACATTTCATTTTCATATACTGTGGTCAGAGCAAAGAAGTATATAGAAACAAGATGTTTTGATAATCAAACATCTATTGACATGGTAATGACTATTCCAGCACTGATTAAAGGGCTTTTTTATTCTTCTGATGATATATTCTCAATGACTTGCGATATGTCTAAGTGGCTTTGGACAAAAGATTTATTTCAAGTAAAAAATGCCATTAATAAGTATGGCCTTTCTGTTGAATGGAAAGGCTACTCTATTCTTAAGATGGCTCAGAAATTGTACCATCTTGCATCTGCAGGGCTTGAAAAAACTTATCCAGAAGAGCGTTGTTTTCTATTACCTCTTGAGAAATATATTTTCGACTTGAAATATTCTCCAGGAGAGGAGTTAGTCAGAGCTTGGAATAAGGCAAATGGAAATATCCATAAGATCAAAAATGAGTTTTATTTTATATGAACTTCCGACAGAACGGGAACCTATCCTCGCCGGCACAAACACCGGCTTATGACGGCAGAAAATGTAGGATATCTAAGTAAATATTTATGTCTTTTAAAGATCCTTTTCTAAAATTTTTAGGGCACGGCAATTACGCTGAGTGCAGAGAAAAATATTTCCAGCTCCATAGGAAGATTAATTTGAAATACGGATACTTGGCACCATCTCTATATCATCCGTATATTATTCCTCAAAAGGAATTTTTACTCCTCAAGGAACAGACGGAAAAGCTGTCTATAATACTTTCTAAAATTGCGCCTCTTTACCTTAAAAACTCAGAAGTTGCTGATTTTTTTGATTTTCCCGAAAATTTACATAAATGGATAAGCTTTGATCCCGGCTATTCGTGTTCTGCCCCTATTTCACGTTATGATGGTTTCTGGAATGGAGAAACTTTCAAATTTTGCGAATTTAACACCGATGGGACAAGCGGGTTGAAGGACATAACAGTTCTTGATGAAGCTTTTTTGCAAACACAAATAGGTAAAGAAGTCTCGGCGCATTACAAGGTAGAGAGATTCAATCTTCCTGAGTCAATTTTAAATACATTAATAACTGTTTACGCAGAATACGGGGGCAATAAAAAGCCAAATATAGCAATAACAGATTATACTGAACGAGGCACAAACGATGAGTTTCTTTACCTAAAAGATTTTTTTATTTCCATTGGGTACCCGACAGAAATTTGTGATTTGAGAAAATTTAAACTAAAAAAGGATGGTCTCTGGTGCGGCAACTTTAAAATAGATCTGGTTTACAGAAGAGCTGTGACTGATGATATTCTTGAATTTGAAAAAGATTCGCAAGTATTTATAGAGGCTTGCAGGTGTCGAGCGGTTTGTGTAGTAGGACCATTGCGCTCACAGATAGTTCATAGCAAGCTTACTTTTCCTTTTCTGGCCAGCACACTTGCCAAAAAATATTTTACAAAACAAGAAAATGAATTTATAAGAAACCATATTCCCTGGACTAAAAGGTTGATTGATATAGAGCATTTAATTCCGGAAATTATTGGAAATAAAAATGAATATTTTTTAAAGCCTCATAATTCTTATGCGACAGATGGAGTTATCTGCGGAGCTGATATGCCTGAGGGAGACTGGGCTCGTTCCATAGAAAAAATAATGGATCTGAAAAACAATCCGTATCTGGTTCAAAAAAAGATAGATATTCCAAAACATAATTTTGCGGTTGATGAAAAAGGAAGACTTAAGGAGTTTTATGTTAAGCTTGATCCTTACGTTTTCGGAAACAGACTTTGCGGATTTTACACCAGAATTTCGAACAGAAATATAATAGCGCTCAACCATCAAGGTATGCTGCTTCCGTGCTTTACAGCTTCCAAAAGTCAAGTGTAATCGCATATTGCATTCTACACACTATTCGGCGCATACTTAACAATCCTGTTTTATTTCCAGGATAGTTTGTCAGAATCGTGATAAAATGAGTTCCAAGGCCCTGCTTTGGAGATCTGATTGCCCCTCGCTCATCAGAAAAAAAAGAAAGACAGCTTACACAAAATCACTTAAGAGCCTATTAGCCTTTATTTTTACCTGTACGTTTTCTTTCCAGTTCGGAAAGGAAACGTTTTCTTAGCCTTACATTCAGTGGAGTAACTTCTACAAGCTCGTCATCTGCTATGTATTCAAGAGCTTCTTCCAAACTGAGCTTCTGTGCAGGAAAGACCACTAGAGATCTGTCAGAACTTGATGCACGAACATTGGTAAGTTTTTTTGTTTTTTGCAGGTTTACTATCAGATCTCCTTCTTTGCAATGTTCTCCAAGTATCATTCCTTCATAAGTTGCCTCGTTAGGAGATATGAAGAAAGTTCCTCTCAATTGAAGACCATCTATTGCATAGGCAGAGGCTTTACCTTGCCCCATACTTATAAGTACACCATTTAGCCTTTGTGGAATTTCTCCCTTATATGGTGCGTAATGTATAAATCTGTGAGCTATAATCCCTTCTCCAGCCGTAGCTGTCATAACTTTGCTTCTCAGTCCTATCAATCCTCGTGTAGGAATATTGAACTCTATGAGTTTACGTTTACCCCTCTGTTCCATGTGGATCATTTCACCCTTTCTTGTTCCTGCAAGCTCTATCGCCTTGCCTGAATATTCATCAGGTACATCTATGGAGAGAATTTCGATAGGTTCCTGTTTGGCTCCATCTATGGTCTTATATATTACATGAGGTTGGGAAACTGTCATTTCGTAACCTTCTCGTCTCATGTTCTCTATAAGAATAGAAAGGTGCAGAACTCCGCGCCCGCTTACATTAAATGCGTCCCCATCCATTTCATCAATTTTTAGAGCAACATCTTTTTCTGCTTCTTTAAGGAGTCTGGCTCTGATATGCCTGCTGGTTACATATTTGCCTTCTTGCCCGAATAAAGGGGAATCATTTACCCTAAAAATCATAGATATTGTCGGTTCATCTACACTAATGGGTGGCAGAGGTTCCTGGCATTCGAAATCAGTAATGGTATCGCTTATATCTATCCCTTCAATCCCGACTATGGCGCAGAGGTCGCCGCACGGAACTTGTTCAACTTCTTTTCTTGTTAGTCCGTCAAAGGTAAGCAATTGCTTTAAATTTGCTTGCTTAACCGTGCCATCTCTTTTTATGTGAGCAATAGGTTTCTTTATATCCAATGTCCCTCTATAAACTCGTCCTATGCCTATTCTTCCTACATAGTCTGAATAATCAAGTGTCGCCACCTGCATTTGAACAGGTCCTTCTTGTATTTTTGGAGCAGGAATGTACTTCAATATAGCATCCATCAGTGGTACTATTGATTTTTGCTCGGGATTTTCCATAGTATCAACCCAACCGCTTCTTCCGCTTGCGTAAAGAACAGGAAAATCAAGTGAATCATGTTGATGATCCAAATCAAGAAATAATTCATACACCTTATTAAGGACTTCTTCTGTTCTTGAATCGGGCCTGTCTACCTTATTTATTACTACGATAGGTTTTAGTTTTAATTTTAGGGCCTTGTCCAATACAAACCGTGTTTGAGGCATTGGCCCCTCTGCCGCGTCTACAAGCAGGATTACCCCGTCCGCTAAATTTAAAACTCGTTCTACTTGGCCGCCAAAGTCACAGTGCCCAGGAGTATCTATTATGTTAATTTTTACATTCTTATAAATTATGCTGATATTTTTTGCCAGAATAGTAATGCCTCTTTCCCTTTCAAGATCATTGCTGTCAAGAAGGCATTCCTGCATGGTCTGGTTATCCCTAAAAAGTTTTGCCTGTTTGATAATCTGGTCAACAAGTGTAGTTTTTCCATGGTCTACATGGGCTATAATTGCAACATTCCGTAATTCCATCTATGAATCCTGTTCAAAAATTTTAAAAAAAGAAATAAGAGTTTTATATTAGCACATTTTTTTTAAAATGCACTTAATTTTCAATAAAAAAGTGCCTTTTTTCTTCGTAGAGCAGAATTATAGAATTGAAAAACAAAAGTGCGCGTCAGGACTTTTGAGGTCTAACGCACGCCTAATTGTTTTTTTATTTGCACTTATGATTTTTTGATAAAATCATATTTTTAATACTCTCTCCAAATGGCGGATATAATATGCCTGATTCTGTTATTATTCCGTTAATAAGTTCATTCGGAGTAACATCAAACGCCGGATTATAAACATTTATATCTTTGGGAGCGGTAAGTTTGCCGAACCCCTTTCTTATTTCATCAGGATTTCTTTGCTCTATAGGGATTTCTACTCCCGTCTTTATGTCTATATCAATGGTGGAATACGGCGCGGCAATGTAAAATGGTATATTGTGGTATTTTGCCAGTATGGCTACTCCGTAAGTGCCTATCTTGTTCGCGGAATCCCCATTCGCCGCAATTCTGTCCGCACCCGTAATTACTATGTTTATTTTACCTTCTTTCATTACCTGAGCTGCCATATTGTCACAGATGGTAACAACATTTATTCCAGCTTTTTTTAATTCCCAAGCGGTGAGCCTTGAACCTTGCAAAAGCGGCCTGGTTTCGTCAGAATACACTTTCAAATCCATTCCAACAGAATGTGCTGCGTATACAGGAGACAAAGCAGTTCCATAATCTCCTGTAGCCAATGCTCCTGCATTGCAATGCGTAAGAATTCCAAACCCACCTTTAAGCAGCTTTACTCCATGATCGCCTATTGCTTTGCACATGGAAATATCTTCGTTCAGAATGTTTATTCCCTCTTGCACGAGTATTTCTTTTAATAATTCCACTCTTGTTTCAGTAGAATTATTAAGTTTGTTTATGCAGCGATTTAGGGCCCAAAAAAGATTTACGGCAGTGGGCCTTGATTCCGCAAGAAAATCAGAAACCTTTCTAGTGTCTTTTAAGAATTCTTCTCTCGTTTTTGCTTTACTATGCTGAAGTACAGCTCCCAACCCAAGAGCGGCTGCGCACCCTATTGCCGGGGCTCCGCGTACCACCAGCCTTTTTATATAGTCATAAATTTCTGTATCTGTATCAGTTTCGAGATAAATCAATTCTTCCGGAAGTCTAGTTTGATCTATAATTCTTAACTTGCCGGGAAGTAAGTTCCCGGGATTCTTTTCTTTCCATCTTACTGTATCAATCATGCTTCTCCCAATCTAAGTTAGGTGTTTTTCCATGGTCTTTCTTGTAAAGACGCCTGGCTGTATTATTAACATTTGCCCAAAATGAGCGTTTTTTAGTTAGTATCTCGCGAAGAGAACAATTTGAATAAATTTTCATAAATCTGAAACAGTCTTTTTGAGTAAGTCCTATGTCCATGGAAGAAAACCAGATGCCCGCGATGTCTTTTATAATCCAGCGGGATGGCGTTTTTTTACGAATCTGGGTTCTGTGCAAATCGATAAGATGCAACTTTATATTCTCGTCTAGAGCAATATTTTCAATCCCGCAAGATATATCCATTAAGAAGTGGCAAATATAGTAATCTCTGTGATTAATTCCATTAGTGTGCAATTGACGACTCACCCAGGCAACTTTTTTTATTAAGGAGTATTTTAAAGAGAGGGCAGGCGGGAAGTTTTTCCAATTTTTACAGAAGTCTTCAAGGCTTATGGTATTTTCAAGCGTCTCTGTAATTATAAAAGATTCTCGCTTTGCTGGATTATTGCCGCGTTGCCCAAATGCGCACGCAGTCATTGTATCAACTTTTAATTCATTGAGTTTGTTAATAGCCGCCCATTCATTTCCGGCTCCTATAACAGGCTTTTTTAACTGTAAAAGATTCTTAAAGATTTCTCCCCATCCTATGGCATGATGTATCTTAGCAAAAAAACTTTTACCGTTTAGATCAAACTGCAATGTGCGACGATTTTTAATTTGTCGGAATATTTTGCCATTCAATTTATCTACTTCATCAAAGGGATCTTTTCCCTGCCATGTTTTTTTGAAGTCTTCTCTCAAATACAAAAAATCAGGTTTGGGAGCTTTTTCATCCTCTTTTATATCCTTACTTTTGGGGAGACGTTCATTTTTCATTTTAATTACTTCTTCTATTGTATCCACTGCGAATTTCTGCCGGCTATAAAAATCTTCTTTCCCGCTATAGCTAAGGATATTTCCTTTTGTTTCGACAAGCTTTTCCCTATCAGTAACCAAATTTAATAAAGCCTGATTTAAAGTTTCCTGACTGAACGGCTCAGGGATAATTTTGCCTGCTTTTGCCTCTTGTATATAAGGGGCATATCCACAGGTAGCACTACATAACACAGGTAATCCTGCAACCAGTGCCTCTATCAAAACAGTCCCTGTTGCTTCGTTTCTCGCAGGATGAATCATTAAATCAGAGGCTATTAAAAGTTTTGGAACATCTTCTCTTCCGCCTAAGAAAATAACCTGTTGCTTAATTCCCAGAGATCGAGATAAGTTTATCAATCCTCTTGAATGACCTTTTCCTACAACCAGAAAAATTAATTTTTTTCGTACTATTTCCGGAAGAGATGCGAGTGCTCTTATGGAACGATCAACTCCTTTAGTTTTAAATCCAGACCCTATTTGCAGCAAAACTATTTTTTCATCTGTTATTCCCAGGTTTTCTCCCATCCTTTTGCGCACATGATCTGCTTGCAAATGATATTTATGATCAAAGGAAACTCCAGGCGGCAACAAGTGAAATCGTTCTTCCTGAGTAGAATAATGTTTTATATAATCTGATTTCTGTCGTTCGGTCAATGCTAAAATTTCAACTTTTGCGGAAGGATTAAAAACAGCTTTTTCAAAAGAAGAGTATGTCAAGAATCTAGGAGTTAATTTGTAAAAAAAAGACTTATCATAGAGTGTTTTTTCCTGCAGGCAGTTGTCTCCCGCAAAATACACATCAAGCCCCTTTATGCGATTAAATCCCACAACTGCCTGGTAAGAGTTTCTTCTGAGCTCTTTCATTATCCATTTTGAAAAAAAAGCAGCTTTGCCATGGTTAGTGTATGCTTTATCAGGTACTAATCGTATTTCAAGCCCTTCAGGGATATCTCCTTCCCAAGAAAAAGTGTATACTATTACCTTATAACCGCGGTCTCGGCATTCACAGGCTATGCGCAGAAAGTCCCTCTGTAATCCGCCAAAAGGAAAATACTTAAATATGCAGAGTAATATTCCCATAAAAAACTTTAGTCCTTCTTTTTAAATGCTACGCACTTTTGATGCCCCATTTTTCCCGAAACTATTATTTCTACATCTTGCCGCAGCTCTTTCATGATTCTGTTCTCGAAATTCTTAGCTTTGGAAATATAGATAGTTTCTTTTGGAAGAGTTTTAATCTTTCCAGTCCCATAACACAAATATCTTGGTTCTATTTTTGGAAAGCTTTCATCTTTATCAGGGAATAAACCCATAAGCATTTTTTTAGTGTATAGTTTTAATGCATTGGCTTCAGTATAGTCACACTCATTCCTCTCTCCAGGGGTTGCTTCAGACGGCAAAGAACTATTTATAAATTGAGGAATAAAACGCTTTTCCTGAGGAATGTTTGCTAGAAATTTAAGTTCGTCCCCATCCGGACCAACATCAAAAAAACATATCTGAGACCTATTTTTTTCTCTTATCCTTTCTACCTCTACGGCAAATTTGCGGGCCCCTTCAACATTCTGTTCGATTGGGTCTATTATCATTATTTGTAAAATCGTCATGAAGCACGCCATTATTGCCAGAAGCGCAAACCCATGCTTTTCTTTGCTTATTTTTTTATGAACAAAAATTACAGCAACAGATAATGCTACAAATGCTATTAGCGCGACAGGTGCGTCGAAAGAGATATCAACTTTTGTTATTCTAAAAACGATTACCACCGTAGTAAAGATTAAAAGGCTTGCAAACGGAACAGCCCTGCACGTCCATAATAGGAACCATTTTAACTTGTCGAATATTGCGTTTTTATCATAGTTAACAAAAATGAAAGAAGCAAGTAAGCATGATGCCGGAATTATTGAGACAATGTATCTTGGGTTTTTTGCTCCGGGAATAGTCATAAGAATAAGTATAGTCATCATCCATGTGGAGACACTCCTCAGGAAATGGATATTTGGAGAATCATCCTTGAAATTTTTTACCAGTTTTTTCAAGTTTACAATAAATACTAAGAATCCTAATGGATAGATAATCGCATAAGTTCCCAATCCATCTATGAAGTAATACAGCAAGTAGTCGTTGCTCTTTGCTCTGTTAAAGATTTGATCGTTAAGAAAACATTGGACAAGCTCTTTCCCGCCATAAAGATATGATAGATATATTAAAGCAGCCATACAGGCAACAGCAAGAAGTGCAGACAGGACTACAAAAATAATACATTGCTTTAGCTTGCGATTAACAAGATAATATCCGCAAGTTACAGCAGAAGGAATCATGAACCCCAACGGTCCGCGAAAAGCAAAACCAAAAACGAAGCATAATGGAACGATAATAAGCCGTTTCCATTTTTTATCCAGATCACCTGTATATACCAAGTAAAAAGAGAGAGCGGATGCAAATACTACATAAACATCAAGAGACGGACCTCTGATTTGCGACAGATATTCAATAGATAAAAAACTGATAATGACTGAGTACCATCCTGTACGCTTAGATACTCTTGATCCTATCAGGTATATTAGAATAAGTGTAATTGAGGAGATGACAGCCCCAGGAAAAGCTGCAGTAAACATGTTAATGTAATTACCTCCTAGTGAAGCAAAATACATAAGCAATATTCCAAGAGATGGGTAGTCTGTATACGGTTTGCCATAAAGGGTTGGGAAAATACCTATTCCGTATTGCTTCATCTCTGCAATAAACAAGGCGTATCTGATATCTATTTTCGTGAATTCCTGCCAATTTAATCCTGATAAATAAGCGATTAATCCCAAAACAAATATTATTAATATAGCTTTTTTGTTATCTAAATTCATTTCCACCACTAATAGACGCCTTTCCTGGATTCGAGAGAAAAGGAATTTGCTTAATTTTCGGATTTAAAATAAGTTTATGACGTTAATCTAGCACTTGTAACAGGGAATTTAAAGAAAGGTTATGTAGATATTGAAATGAGATTTAGATTATCTGAATTTTCTGATTTCCTACCGACAACAATACTTGAAATTTAATACATGATTCATATATTTTGCGCTAATCTTCGAATTTTATTGAACTAATCTTGAATAAGTAGCAGGACATTTTTTATGAAAAACAGAGTTGCGGTGTTGGTTCTATTTTTAATCCTCAATTTCACCTTTATAACTTCATTATTTTCAGATGATATCAAATTCCATAGAGTATTAAACACTGGCTCATATAATAATAACATCACGCAAGATAAGGATGGACTACTTTGGATTGGCACCGAAGGGAAAGGTTTATTTTCCTATAATGGAGAGGAAATTAAGAAAATAAAAATAACTGACAGCAATAACTCAGCACAAATAGTATCATCCATTTTTGTTGATCATGACAGCTTGATTTGGTTTGTTATACAAGGACAAGGTTTGTGTTCTTACAGCAAAGAAACAGGCTCTTGTAAAAATTACGGTTCTTCTCCCAAATGGAAAGTGAAATTAATATGATAACAGTCACGGGCTCTTTGATCCAATTGTTGCGACGAGCGACAGAGGCCCATTCTCACAA
>JAJXWI010000054.1 GCA_021781705.1 bacterium
TCCATAAAATGTATAACAGGTTACCTATTAATAATATATCATATATTTGTGGATATTAAATAATTAAATGAATTAAAAATCAATTATTAGAAGAACCCTTATGTATTCAAACCCATCGGCGAACTCGGTTCTTATAAGCGCGATATTCCTCGCTGAATCTGCTTTCCAAATAATGCTCCTCAGGAAGAATTACAAAATAATGTAAAGCAATAATTATAATTGGAAGAAAGATTAGCAGCCAAAAAGAACTTGTTCCAAGAGAAATACCAGCATATAAAAGAGAGAGTCCTGCATAGATAGGATTTCTTGTAAACTTAAAAGGGCCATTAACAATCAGAACTCTGCTTTTGCTCCTTGGGAGCATGCTAGTTTTTGCATTTCGAAATTCCACATGAGACATTAACAATAGGATAGCTGAAGGAATAGCGCAGAATATCCCAAGCGTTATTCCAATCCAGGGAGATGACGGAAGCAGAATTGGGAAAATAAATTGAAGCAACGTCCCCAATCCAAACGGAATGCCTATTATGAATGGCGGTAAAACCGCAATATTCGGGTGGTTTCTAATTTTCTTTTTCATAGCATTCATCAGGCTATAATTCTTATTCTTTAGTCTTCGTTATGTTCTTCCCTGGAATTAGATGATCTATTGCCATTGGCGGCACGATGATGCTCGCCCACCGACATGACGACAGAATGTATGCCTTCTATATAGTGCATATATTCGACATATGCTCTAATATATTTACGACCAGCCTCTACACTCCTATCCTTATTTTCCTGTAATTCGATTACTTTGTCAAACTTCTTTTTTATCCCCTGAATCATATGAGCGCTTATGTTTTTAATCAGAGTTGCTGACGAAGAGTCTACAAGTGCTTTGTCAGCCATAGCGACAATTGGCTCTACTGGTTCATCCTTGATGCCTGTGTAAGGAGCACCTTCTCCTGCGCGATGCAACCTTACGAGAGTTTCGATGAAATACTTGTCGGCTATGCCTTTAGCTTCAGAACATTTTACCCTGACAGTCTCAGCCTCAGCAAAAACGGCTTTAACCTCAGGTTCATCTTCTTTACTGACCCATTTCAAAAGAGGCGTTACATCACCATTTTCGAGGGCAATTCTTGCTTCAGGAATTACTGGACCATTGATCGTATCGCAGTGAGCAAAAGTGCTTCCAGTAAGAAACAGTGAAATCCCCATAGCTAGTATTATTGACAGGACAGGTACTTCAATTGTTAGAAAAATATTCATATTTTATCTCCTTACCAGTTTTTATAATCTATTCAAATAAGACCACGCTTTTTTAAGGCGCGGCTTATAAAAAAATAGAAACGAAGATTCTTAGCTGATTATGGCATTTATATCGTCCCTAGCATTGCCTATCGGAGTGATGCCGAAATTCTTGACGAGAACTGCAACAACTGCCGGAGATAGGAACCCTGGAATTGTCGGGCCAAGCCTGATATCTTTTACCCCAAGGTAGAGAAGGGCAAGAAGCACTGCCACTGCCTTTTGTTCGTACCATGCAATATCAAAGACTATCGGAAGGTCATTGATACTTTCTGCGCCGAATACTTCTTTAAGTTTTAGAGCAATTACTGCAAGGGAATAGCAATCATTGCATTGACCTGCGTCCAGAACTCTTGGAATGCCGCCAATATCTCCGAGATTCAACTTATTATATCTGTATTTTGCACAGCCGGCCGTCAGAATAATTGTGTCTTTGGGAAGTTCTTCTGCGACTTCTGTAAAGTATGATCTTCCCGGCTGTCTTCCATCGCACCCAGCCATTACAACAAACTTTTTAATAGCTCCGGATTTAATGGCTGCTACTACCTTGTCTGCTAAAGCCAATACTTGATTATGAGCAAAACCTCCTATGATCTCGCCTTTTTCAATTTCTTTTGGCGATTCACTCATTTTTGCCAATCTTATAATTTCTGAAAAGTCTTTTCCCCCGCCATCTTTTCTATCCGGAATATGCTTGACTCCAGGATATCCTGCGGCGCCCGTAGTAAAAATCCTATTTTTGTAAGAATCTTTTACCGGCACAATGCAGTTTGTAGTCATAAGTATCGGTCCATTAAAGGACTCAAATTCTTGTTGCTGATGCCACCATGATCCGCCGTAGTTGCCAGCCAGATGAGAATATTTCTTAAAAGCAGGATAGTAATTTGCGGGAAGCATTTCACTGTGTGTATATACATCTATTCCAGAATCCTTGGTTTGTTCAAGCAATTCTTCCATGTCTTTTAAATCATGGCCGGAAATCAGTATGCCAGGATTATTTTTTACCCCAATATTTACTTTTGTAATTTCAGGATTGCCATAAGTGGTAGTGTTGGCTTTATCAAGCAGAGCCATGGTTTCTACAGCTATTTTCCCTGTCTCCAGAACCAGACTTATCAGTTCATCAGATGTGAGATCTTTTGTAACAGCGGCCAGTCCTTTGACTAGAAACGAATATATGGGATCACTCTCGAACCCCAACATTTCGGCATGGTGGGCATAAGCTGAAATTCCTTTCATTCCATAGACTATTAGCTCTCTTAGAGATCTTATATCTTCATTAGTTGTCGAAAGAACTCCTACCTCTTTTGCCTTTGCATACAACTCTTCATCCTTATCAGAGAACCATTTTACGCATTCTGGAGCATCTGCTTTTATCCCAAAACTCTTAACAAGAGAATCTCTGATTATAAATGCCGCTTTAATCTGCTTTAGTAGCCGATCATTCGAAAAGTTAGCATTTGTAATCGTCATGAACATAGATTCTGTGATGAATCGTCCCAATACTTTTTCTATCTTGCTACTTTCTGCAGCAATAGAAATTCCTTTTAATAGGTAAACCAATAGGTCCATCAATTCAGCCGTGTCTGCGTTTTTCCCACAAACACCTTTTGCGAATTTACATCCTTTGTTGCTTGCCGTTTCCTGACATTGAAAACAAAACATTTCTAACCTCCTGTTTATTGTTTAATTATTTCTGATAATTTTGTATTCGAAAAATAGTTAAGAACCGTATTGCTAACCTGTTCTATAAGTGTGCCCATAGGACAATATTTTTTATTGCATATTTTTTTTAAGAACATGCAATTTGAAACTGGCAGATTGCCTTCTATAGCCTCGTAAATGTCTAAAATTCTTATGCTGTCCACCGGCTTAATAATAAAAAAACCTCCACTGGGACCATTTATAGAAGAAACCAGGTTCGCCTTTGATAAACGTTGCATTACCTTGGAAAGATGATTATCAGACGCACAAATAGTTTTTGCCAGATCTTTGACAGGTATCTTCTTCGCATCTGATACGCCAAGAACGGCCATCGCGTGCAGGCCGATATTAAAAGCCTCTGAAAAGTTCAATATATTTTTCATATTTTACAAACCTCAGCTTAGTTAGATATTAGTCTATTGTATTTGATTTATCATTATTAAATTGAGATTTAGTATAATACGACAAATCTGGCATTCAAGTACCATAATGCGTTTTTTATAAAAATTCCCTGAGAAAAAGGTTAATCTAAAATTGGCAGTTATAAGTTAATATTCCGTAAATCTGTGGGCAAGAAATGTCTTTGCGCACTATTTTACTAATTTTGCGTTCAGCTTTATCTCTGTACCGGCAAGAGCCTTGGAAATGGGACAATTTATCTTCGCAGTTTCCACATACTTCAAAAAAGCTTCTTCCCCAAGATTGGGGACGTCAGCTTCCGTATTAAGCTCAATTAATATAATTTTAGGACTGGCATCCAAGTGAACAGTGGCCGTTGTGTTAACACGCGTGGGAGCAAATCCACCTTTAGAAAGAATAGCAGAAAGAAACATCGAAAAGCAGCCGGCATGTGCCGCACCAATCAATTCCTCGGGGTTTGTACCATGTCCCGTTTCAAAGCGCGAAGCAAATGTAAACGGTCCTTCGTAGGCGCCGCTGCCTAACTTCATAATACCTTTACCGTCTTTCAGCGTTCCATTCCATTCGGCCATTGATGTTCGAGTTATCATCTTGCGTCCTCCTTTTCATTTAATAGACATTTATTACTTATTTCAACTTTAACGTTTGTAGAGCATTAAAGTTGAGATTAGTTAGGGTTTTCATTCACTGCAGAGTGAAGTCCAGATTGAATGAACTTACATTCTGCTCGTCAACTTCTGCGTTGGACAGGTCGAAAAATAGAGACATGCCCTCGAAATTGAAGGACTTAAAAACCTTTTCAGAATAGAGTAAACACAAGCCACTCTTCAAATCTTTGTTAAGAATAAATCCTTCATCTTTTGATTCTTTGATTTCATTTTTAGCAGGAATATAAGCCCTAGTTATGAGGAGATGCGGTCTCCCGTAATAATAAAGTTCTAGAGGCAAGTCAGTTTTCTGCCGCAGGTTCAATATTTCTGATTTTTCCAGTTCAATCCACGTTTGAATATTTTGCAATTTAAAGTGGCAGAAGCCAGAAACTTTTCTTACTTCTTTTGCTGCCAGAGAATTAGAAACAGGCAAAGGATATGAAGTGGTTATCTTAATACCCTTGTATCCTCGCAGAAGCTCAAATCCGTATAAAGAAGTTACCCTGAAAGCAATAAACCCTTTCTCGATAGCAATTCTTATTTTCCTTTCAATTCTTTTCAAGTCGTATTCAAAACAGTACTCCGGCAATATTATCTCTTTAGTACCAGCAGTAAAATCATCAAGAGTATGAGTGGTAATAGCCTCTGGAAAAGGGTTATTTTCCCCTTCCCTGACCAATACCGATATTCCAGTTTCTACAGAATCACTATTATTCACTCCAAAAGATGTATAATCTGTTTTAAAGTTTTCCAGAGCATCTGTAGATTTTTTATCGAACACTTTCTCATCAACATGTTCTATAAAATAAGTCCAGAAATCCCGTCTTTTCGCCTTTAAAACACTGGAAGGAATAAAAATCTTTCCCTCTACGGAAACGAGAATTTCTCCAGCCTCATAAAGTTCAGATCTCGTAGAGGCAAACTCTTCTGCTATCTGTACCTCTGTAGCCGGGTTTTTCAAAGCTACGGCAAAGTTTTCGGCTATTGACCACTCCGCCATGTTCAGGTTTAACGGAATTACTCTTATCCCATTGCGAGTTACTTTTATATTCAGATCAACCTTATGTTTCTGAAGAGGAAGATTATTAATAACTGAAACCAGATCTCCGCCGCTCTCGCCTATTTTATAAACTATCCCTTGCCTAGGGATGTTCCTGTCCGTCTTTATAAAACAAATCGTGCCTTTGTAGCACTTTTTCTCCAGATTGCCGTTAAGCAGAATATCGGTAATGGTAAAAGCCGGGCCTTCTTCACCACTTGGAGGTTGTACCCTGACTCTGTCACCGATATGAATCGAAGATGTTAGAAGAGTTGTAAACCCGTCATTTCTTACTTCAAGGACTTTTCCTGCCGCCTGACCTGAAATACCTATAACATCAGGTTCAATCACATTTCTAAATGCTTCTTGAGTTCTGAAACCTTCGGACCATTTTCTTCCTGAAGTTCTTAAAATAATCTGCCTGGCCTTATCTACCGCAGAATCATCATCAGAATCAAGAACTGTTCTGTAAGCTGAAACCACATTTCGCACGTAATCCGCCTTTCTAAGACGGCCTTCAATTTTAAGAGATGAAATTCTTAACTCTTTATAGACATTTATCACATCAAGCGAGCACAAGTCTTTTGTGGAAAAGAAATATCCGGATGAAGTATCTGACTGGTATAGCCTCCTGCATGGCTGCTTACATTTCCCTCTGTTTCCACTAAACCCTCCGAGCCAGGAAGAAAACAGGCAGTTTCCTGACATCGAACAACAGAGAGCCCCGTGTATAAAGACTTCCAGCTCCAATGATGTATTGTTTTTTATATCCTTGATTTCATTAAGCGTCACCTGTCGTTCGAGAACAACTCTGCTTATTCCCATTTTTCCGGCGAAGTTTACACCTGCGCTGTTATGTATTCCCATCTGTGTTGAAGCATGAACAGTCAGCCATGGAAAATAATTTTTTATCATGTAGAGAACGCCAAGGTCCTGTATTATTACCGCATCAGGGTTAAGTTTGGATACTTCGCAAAGCTGTTCTGCAACTTCGGTAACCTCAGACTCTTTTATCAGCGTATTGAAAGTAACGTAGACTTTCTTTTCATGTTTGTGCGCATAAGCAATAAGTTTGGACATTTCATCAAGCGTAAAATTCTCCGTCCTCTCTCTGGCATTAAACTTTGAAAGCCCCGCGTAAACAGCATCTGCCCCATAGTCTATCGCTGTAAGCCCGGCAGACAAACTTCCAGCAGGAGCAAGAAGCTCTGGTTTTTTGTTATATTTTTTGTGTGACATGACAAACTTCCTTAACTAAATTTTTATTATGACACTTTGAGGACTCTATCTGCAAAGTGGTATGCATTATTCCATGCTTTTCCTTGAGCATATTTTCTATCCTGGCAATTAATTCATCAATTTCGCATATATCAATTTTTTCAATATCCAGATGCGCCTCGAAATGAATAAGCTTATCTGTCAGCATCCAGACATGCACATGATGTATATTGTTCACTTCGGCAAACTTCTCTATATCTTCTTTTATTTTAGTCAGAGATATTGATTGCGGCTTTCCCATCATAAGAATCACCACAGACTCTTTGAAGATATGGTAGGATTCTTTCGTTATATACAATGCTATCAGAACTGTAAGCACCGGGTCAATCCAATACACTTCAAAGTAATAAATAGCAGCTGCTCCGGCAATAACAGCAACACTTGTGACTGTATCGCTTACAAGGTGCAGATATGCTGACTTCAAATTAATACTCTTTTTCGAATCTTTTTTGAGAAGATATGCCCCGAGAAAATTAGCGGCCAGACCGATAAAAGCTACGATGAACATTATCCCCGGCTTGATATGCGTAGGATTTACAAACCTTGAGCAAGCCTCCCATATCAGAAATAGGCTGATTACCAATAGGGCTGAAGAATTGATAAATGCTGCAATAATTTCGCCTCGTTTAAACCCAAATGTAAAACTCTCACTTTCGGTTATCTTGCTTAATCTGATAGCGATATATGTAATCACAATAGCAAGAGCATCGGAAAAATTATGAAGCGCATCAGACACAAGAGACAAACTGCCTGAAATAATCCCGCCAATCACCTCTGCCAGACCTATGACTAGATTAAGAATTATCGTAAACAGGATTTTTGCAGTGGAATATCCTTCAACAAAACGAGAACGTCCATGATTATGATTTTCTCTCCTTCCGGTGTTCGGTATTCGACATTCTGCTGCTCTGCTGTTTATTTCTTCATCTTTCATATTTCGAAATACCTGCCGTCATATTACACCTTGGATAGATACAAGGTACTTGAATTTCACAAAAATACCATTAAACACATAAGTATGGAATGCAAAAAGATCCGATAAATCAAGCCTTGTTACAATAGGAAGTAAGAGTTCACTGAAAGTATGTGGCCAGTCTCTATGTGAATAGCTGCACTTTACTTTTGAAAACAGCGACGTCGAAAGAGAGTTATGAATTAATACGTTCGAGATTTGCTAGAGATTTTTTCCAATTGCTTCAGCAATTCATCTGGAGCTACATATCCGGCAATAGCAGACTGATTGATTTCGTTTCCCCTGTTGTCCAGAAAAACTATGTATGGCGGGAGAAAAACATTATACTTTTTCTTCAAAGCCGTAGAGCTTGCATCGTTTTTTGTGATATCTGCACGAACAGCAATAAAGGATTTTAGCACCTGCCGCACATCAGGATTGGCGAAAGTGGCGCCATCCATTTCTTTGCATGAAGTGCACCAATCGGCATAATAATCTATCATTACAGGTTTATCTTCCTTGATCGCCTGAGCTATAAATTTTTGAAGTTCTTCAGGAGTTGTTACAATATTAAAAATGTCGGTTTTTGCAGTTTTCTGAGAAAGTGTTTTTGAAATAGCTCTGCCGTCAGTAATGTCAGAAGTTGGAACCATATGTCCGGTTAAAAACAAACTAAGCAAGGCAGCTGTTCCGAAAAGCATTACGAGAATTGCAATAAACTTCCTGAATTTCAACCATCCCCCTCCCTCTTTCATATGCGCCAAGACACCCATGTACAATCCAACACCTATCATTAAAACAGCCCACAGAATATCTGTTACAAATTGAGTAACGACTCTAGACAGCAGCCATATTGCCACGCCCAGCATCAAAACGCCCAAAAAGCAGCGCACCTCAGCCATCCATAAGCCCGCTTTAAAAAAGAGCTTTCCTCCGGTTACGCCGGATATAACTAACAATACACCCATTCCAAGAGAGAGAGAGAAAAGCGCGCTACCCCCGAGAAAAATATTCCCCGTCGAAGCTATATAAATCAATGCACCTGCCAAGGGTGCGCTTACACAAGGAGAAACTATAAGGCTGCTGATAACGCCCATAAGAAAAACTCCTATATATGTGCCTCCTTTTGTTTTGATTGAAACATTGTTAAGTTTATTCATAATCGAAGACGGAAGCCGAAGTTCATATAATCCGAATAGACTCAGAGAAAGAAGAACAAATATCAAACTGCATGACAATATAATCCAGAAATTTTGAAGGATAGATTGAATGCTGTTCCCAAGCATTGCCGTAAAAATCCCGGCAATTGTATATGTTACGGCAACGCCAAAAACATAGCAGAGAGAAAGCATGAATGACTTGAAAGTCTTAACATCTTTTTGCCCCATAATAATGGCTGCAAGTATCGGAATCATCGGAAGCACACATGGCGTTAGAGACAAAAAAACACCAAATACGAAAAAACTAACAAGGGCAATTAGTATATTTCCCTTTTCTAGCAATTTCTGCGCTGAAGAGAGCGTCGGAGCGGACAAATTATTCCCTGACGTTGACGGCGGGGAAATTGAAAATATCTTCGACACTGGAGGATAACAGACAGAAGAATCTTTGCATCCCTGATATTTAAAAATCAATTCACTATTGCTATCGCCCCACTGGATTACAGGAATATCGACAATCAACTTAGTTCTATAAACATCATAGTCCCCTAAAATATTACTGTGATCCCGACCCCCTTTAGGGTAGACAATCGCCCCCAGAATTGTTCCGTTCCTATTTTTCAGTAGTATAGACATTTCATCCCTGTAGAGATGGTAGCCGCTGGATATATCCCATTGCGCCCTTATTGTCCTGCTGTCCACTCTTTCAACACTAATTTTAAATGCTTCATCAACAGGCAAAGGCGCAGAACAAAAAAGAACAGCAGGTAAAAATAGTAATGAATCTGAAATGAAAACAAATATTAGTTTCTTGAATTTTATCATATCAATGTTTCAAAATTTCAGATCGTCGTTCTGATAGTGCGGCATCACCCATGACTCCGTTGAGATCGGTTGTTTAGGCGAAACAACCATGCCGCAGTCCATGATTGTATTGACAAAACGTCGAAAACGAGCACCTCCGCCAATTGCTATATTTTTACTGTTTATTGCCTCTATTTCATTGAATTTAACCAATATCTCAGTATATTCCTTCATCGTCTTTATTTGCCGCTTGTCTTAGTTTACAATTATTTGACTATAAATATATTATAGTCTTTACAAAAGGCAATTTCTCTGAAATAAAAATAAAAGGAATTTTAAATATTCATTAGACCCGTAGTACGAAAAATCTTCTCGTGCAATGGCTAATTACGGAGAATATATGTACAGAAAATTATACTTCATTTTCACGATGGCTTTTATTATTGTAAGCACCTGCATCGGTGTGGGAATTTTGGGGTTGCCGCTACAAACAGGACAGGCTGGCTTCGTCCCTTCCATAGTCGGATTAATCTTATGCTGGTTCCTAATGGGGTCTACAGCTTGGATCATGGTATACAGGCTGGTAGTATCCAGAGAAATAATCACAGATATGGCGAAAGTATATGAAAAAGACCTCGGGAAATGGGCAAAATATCTTAACAGCGCAGGCTACATACTTACCTTTTATGGCCTGATAGTAGCACATCTCTGCGGCGCAGTATCCATAATCATCCACTTGATCCCTTTCCTTCATTCAATACCGCATATCACGACAATTGTAAACATAATTTACTTCGTCCTGGTGACAGCTGTTATTCTCTATGGCATGGAAACAGTAAGAAAGTGCAATACATTTTTTATTTCCGGCCTTCTTTGCATATTCCTGTTGCTGATAATACTCATCGTCCCGTATACAAAAGAAGTTAACCTGCAACACACAAACTGGGCTAATTTCCCGTTACAACTCCCAATCCTGATAACTTCACTTGGGTTTCAGGTAGTTATTCCGGCAATCTGCAAACATGCAATAGAATTAAATGTAAAAAGATTACATGTATTCTATATCCTGATTATCGGGATAGTTATCATTTTCATTATCAATTTTGCCTGGCTCTTTGCCGTAATAGGCACATTGCCTTTAACTTCGCCTGACCAGATTTCAATAGTGGGAGCATACAATGAAGGCCAGCCGGCTACCGTTCCTATCGCAAAAATGCTACACTCAAACGCAATAACTTTCCTTGCCTTGTTCTTTAGCTTTTTTGTCGTAACAACATCTTATTTCGGACTGGGTATGGGATTCCTTAATTACATGAGAGACCTTACCTCCAAATATATTAAAGGATCCATATACACCGACGCATCCATTACTTTCATAATCCCTCTCATAGTATCAATCCTCTATCCTGACCTCTTTATTACAATACTCAATTTCGTAGGCGGATTCGGCGTCATCGTAGCATTCGGCATGCTACCGGCACTCCTTGGCATAAAACAAAACAACTCAAAATCACTCAAAATACTCGGATGGTTCTCGCTCCTCCTGAGCTTGATAATATTCTCTATCCAGTTCTATGTGATGTTTCTGAGATAACAGGCAATCGCCTCCAATGAAACTGTAAGCTTCTAATAATACCTCATAAAAAAATAGTGAGCTATCGAGAGTTATTTTTGATAATGAGATTTATGCATTTTTAAGGAGTTTAAGTCCTACTGATAGCTTAATTAACATTCGATAAATTATAGATACTACCTGCACAAAACTGGCACAAATAGCATATTAGGTCTATCTTACATTTCTAACCTTAATAAATCATAAGGACAAATAAAACACAAAAATCAGGATATAAAAACATGACAGAACAGATCTCCAACAATCGGAAAGCAACTGGCACGGAATCAAGGTGCCTAAAGTATGACAGACCAACCGTAACAACGTTAAATGCTACACCCATTCAGGCTTACTGCGAAAGCAACGGCTCAGGTGCCAGTGCCATATTGGGACAACTATTTGCTTATAAATGTAAGACTGGAAACAATGTAACGAATAATGCATGCATTAATGGCCCTAATGACGGGCACCCAAGGATGATATGCATAGCAAATGGGGCCAATACCGAGCTAAGTGCCTCCCCAGCCGGTGAATGCAATGCCGTAGGATCAACTGCAGCTGGAGGAAGCGTAGCATTCTGCGCTGTTGGCACCAATGTGGTATAAGAAAAAACATGTCAGGCAAAGCCAATGAACGAAAAATTATGCTACAAACAAAGGGAATACCCGATAAAAAATTCTCTCGTAAAATATTTTTTCCTCTATGTATTTTTAATTTAAGTTTTTGAATTGTCTGTTACATTAAAAGGCAAATTAAATCTCAATTGAAAGTAAGCAGAATGTATTCGATAAAACCGGAAACAAGATATGCCACAGCCACAACCTTAGGCTGCAGACTTAATCAGACGGATACGGCAATTATCTTCGCTGAACTGAAAAAGGCAGGCTTCGAGATAGAAAAGCCTGACACAGATAAAGAACTTTCAATCATCATCATAAACACCTGTGCTGTAACGTCATCCGCATCTCAGAAGAGCAGGCAATATACCAGAGCATTAAAAGAAAAATATCCGGCCGCAAAAATTATCGTTACGGGCTGCGATGTTGCAAAAGAAAAAGAAAAATGGCACGCGGAGACCTGCGCGGACATTATTATTCCAAATACCGATAAAGCTAATATTCTCAAATATATAAAAGTCTTATTTCCGGAACTTCACGAAGAAGACAAAAATACGGATTCTTCGGATAGGAATTTTTCTTTCGGCTCAACAGGATATTTTCCTTTTAAATCCAGGGCCAACATAAAAATACAAGACGGCTGCAATGCTTACTGCACTTATTGCATTGTCCCTTACGGGAGAGGAAATCCACGCTCACGGCAGTGGGATAACACGCTGAAAGAATTTAACGAACTGCTGAAGAAGGGCTACAAGGAAATCATCCTCACCGGAGTTAACATAGCCACATACAACGACAAGGGCAGAAATCTTATAAATCTATGCAATGAAATGTGTTCGTTTGATGGAGAATACAAAATAAGATTGGGCTCAACAGAACCGCAGTTTGATATGCAGGGATTGATAGAACTTATAGCTTCGAACAACAAACTTTGCAGGTTTCTGCACCTGCCGCTTCAGCACGGATCTGACAATATTCTTCAAAAAATGGGGCGGAGTTATAAGAAAGAATCGTTTGCGAATTTTGTTCGCAGCGCTACGGAAAAAATACCAGATATTTGCATAGGAACAGATATAATTACAGGATTTCCCGGCGAAACAGATAAAGATTTCGACGATTCATTAAAATTCATTTCTTCATTGCCTATTTCCTATCTGCATGTATTCAAATATTCAAAGAGAAAAGGCACTCCAGCCGCAGATTATCCGCAACAGGTGCATTCTAAAATATCTGAAGAGAGACGTCAAATGCTATCTGAACTTGGTGAAACACTTTCCAAAAGATTTATGGAATCCCAGAAAGGAAAAACAGCTTCGGCAATACTCGAAACATATAAGAAAGGTATTATCTCCGGATGGACTGACAATTATATAAAGGTGAATATACCGGATTCCATCATAAAAATAGGCAATCACAAGAATCTTTTAGGAAACATCGTAAAAGTAAAATTCTTAACCCCTTTGAGGCACAGAGAAATGTCAGCTGCGCTATTGTAAAAACATATTTTCCAGCCCCGCTCTTCCAGGTAAAACATTTAACTTGCCAGAATATTCATCATAAAACTTTTTAATTTTTTTGAATTCTTGCTCTTGCTGCTTCAATGCCTCCAGAACTTTGGGATCAAAATTTCCAGGATCAGTTCTTTCGTCACCTTCAAACAGTATTTTAATGGCCAAATCATGATCAAATGAATCTTTGTACGGGCGTTTAGAAGTGAGAGCGTCATAAACATCAGCTACGGCAAAAATTCTAGCCTCCATTGGAATCCCTTCATTTTTCAGTCCTTGCGGATAACCTGTTCCATCCCATTTTTCGTGATGCCCGTAGGCTATATTTTCAGCCATTGTCAATTCTTCTCTTGTCAAACCATATTTTTTAATGATTTCTTCTAATATTTCTTTCGCGGCAAGTGTATGATACTTTATTTTCTCGAATTCATCTTTATTTAAAGGTCCTTTTTTTAATAATATGGAATCTGGTACAGCAACTTTGCCCATATCATGCAAACATGAGACTTTATATAGGCTATTAATAAAATTTTCATCCATTCCTAAGGTCTTAGCCAAAACAACTGCATAATCCCTAGTTCTATAAATATGAGCAGCCGTATCATTGTCTCTATATGCAGCAAGAGTGGCCAATGAAAATATAATAGACTCTTTGACCATCACTTCCTCTTGTGATTTTTTAAGGTTTATCGCTGCTTCTTTAATTTCAGCCCTTAGCGGCTTTGAGATAATATAAAATAGAAAGAGTGATGCCAATGTCATTAGTATCACACCAAAAGCAGTGGCGGTAGTCAATAACTCTGCATAAGGAAGTAAAAACTCCTCGACGTCTATTTTTGTGATAAGATTTAAATTAGTCCCCTTTATTGGAACGCTAGTTGAAAGTACACAAATATTTTTATGATCGAGTCCCAACATAATAGAAGAATATCCCAAAAAGAAAGACCGAATTTCAGATCCAAGAAAAATCGTATTCAAATCCAGATAGCCTTTACTGGGAATCTTACCATCTCTGGCACTCCATAAAAATTTATATTTATCAACATCGCTCAATGCTATAACAGAATCACCTGTATTCCCAAAAGTAAAAAGACTAGTATGAGCCTCCGGGATAGTAGGACTTAATTCTTTTTTATAGTGCGGATCTTTTATAAAAATAACTTCGGATATCAACTCAGATTCAGAATTTGCTATAGATGTAAGCATAACCTCTTCTTCATAAACAATATGCCGAAAAAAAAGCATGGCAATAATTACAACAACAAAAATAAAAACAAAATTCACCATGGCAATCGACATGAAAACAGTTTTTAGATTTTTAGCTCGCGGAAACATCATCACAACGCCCTTCCCTAATCTTACATTACAAAATAAAAAGAACTCTGCTAGAGATTATATGCTTATAACCATTTTTTTACTACAGTGAGGGATGTTGAAGAGAGAAAAAATAATCTTGCAGTAATTCCGTGAAGATTATTTTCTATATATTGGTTCCCTGATTTTGGACAGTAGATAGAAAATAAACGTCGATAAAATCTCCGAAGGAACAAAAGACACTGACATTGACACAACTTTCAATGGAATATGGGGTTCATCCGAATCAAATATCACTCAAAAAAAAGTCTATTTTTACCAAAATTAAGGAGAAACTTGCCATGATAGAAAGGGAATCCCAGATAAAAATCAGCTGGCAATGTGAAATATTGGAAGTATCTCGTTCGAGCCACTATTCCGCTTTATCTGATATTTTCAACGTCAATATTAGTGATGAAGAACTTATTAAAAAAATAGACAAGATATATACAGATTATTCTTTTTATGGTAGCCGTCGTATACAGGTGGAGCTATTGAGGTATCATTCCTTAAAATGTAAACAGGAAGAAGATTCAGAGACTTATGAGAATTATGGGTATTTACGGACAATCTCCCGGCATTATGACGAGCAGGCAATGTGCGAAGCATAAGGAATATCCATATCCTCTCCGAGACATAAAAATAGACAGTCCTTGTATGACGTGGTGTTCAGATATAACATATATACCTATAAAATCAAGGGCATGTATATCTTGTTGCGATAATGGACTGGTACAGTAAATATGTGATTGCGTGGGAATTTTTAAAGACGTGGACGAAGTCAAGGTTGCTCTAGGGTCAGTTGTAATCACTGAATGCTTAGAACCCGTGAAGAAGAGTCCACATGCTATGCACTTGGCCATAAGCGGCAAAAGTAAAAAATCTATAGTGATAGAATTTGTAAAGGGAAAAACTACAATCTGTGACAATCCTAGAAAAGGGAGTACCAAATCCAATAAGAACCGTAGGGAACGTCATTAACGATCATAACAGTCTCAGGATTTATTACAATACAGAGACTGATAACGACTATCACTACGTGTCCTTTGATGGTGCGGGGCTATTTTCTGGCGGCGTCAAGAAGTTTCCTATACTTCAACCAGCTGAGCATAAATGCGAGAATGGTAAATTCAAATAATAAATTATTAAAAAATAAGGCATGGCTTGGCAGATTTGCACATAGTCCAAGCTTATAATATCATCTTTATACTCAATAAGCTTATCGCCCATTCTGTAAACTGAATAAAGACTGACATTGCCAAGCGATTCCTCTGTAATTTCTCCCATTGCAGAATAATTCTTCAGCCATCCCCATGTCGCAAACTCCCTTGCAGGTTCAATCAGACGACTTGTCACTGGCAGTCTGTCGGACTTACATCCGACTTCCTCGGCGTGCAGAAGTCTTTCACCTCCTAGAGATCCATCATGCTCGGCGATCTGTCCCTGCCTAATATTGTATTTTCCCAAGGTGGGACACCTTCTTTAGCCATGCGTTTTAGCAAGGCGCCGTAAAGCGCCACAATAAAGCACGTAATTCACAGAATACTTACGGAGTAATTTAGCCAGCGAACTGGCATACAGTCGAAGCCGATTATAATCGATTCTTCGCCCATAAAGCTGACATAAATGTTCTACAAAAGGCCTTATCGCTTACTTCTGATTTTATAAGACTTAACAGCTGCAACCAAAACAAAGCAACTAATATCTAAGGCTGCCAGTAAGGAGATATTTCTCTTAGCTTCTTTATTACGGGAACAAGAGTTTCTATTATAATGTCCATTTCAGCCTTCGTGTTATACCTGGACAGACTGAATCTAACAGAGCCATGAGCCGAAGTATATGGAACACCCATAGCACGAAGCACGTGAGAAGGTTCAAGGCTACCTGTTGTGCAAGCGCTTCCGCTTGAAGCTGCAATGCCCGCCCTGTCCAGCAATAGCAAAATTGATTCCCCCTCAATAAACTCAAAAGCAAGATTTGTAGTATTTGGCACCCTGTTTGCCGTGTCCCCGTTTATATTGGTTTTCGGTATTATCTTCAATATGTTGGATTCCAGATAATCCCTAAGTTCTTTCACTTCTTTATTTTCGTAGGCCATATACTTTTCGGCAAGTTCGGAAGCTTTTCCAAGCGCAATGATTCCGG
>JAJXWI010000128.1 GCA_021781705.1 bacterium
ATAAAATATTTTTTGAATAACCAATAACCAATAAAGAATATCGAATGTTCAAGGAAAGGAATAACCACGTTAATTGCGAAGATTATTACTTCATTATTGGATATTCAAGTTTTATACTAGTAAAATATGTGTCCAGTCTCAATATTTTTGGTATCGTTTTTTTATGAAAATGCGTTGCCGAAAAAACTCAAAGTGTCGCCACTTTCTGCATGAGGGGTTGATTTTGCTGTGATAACCTTTTACCTCAAGTTTGCACCTATACCTGGAATATAAATTGGATACATTGTTTTTCTTTTTATGCGCAACTTTTTATGATTTATTCACGCGTAGAATTAATTAGCTTTGACGAGAGATCACGATTAGCCTGTGATAAAGGGACAAGCGCCGCCACGCTTACATATGAATGCACCGACGGATCACGCTACAATAATTGCAAAGTGAATGGACTAGCTGCCATATTCTTATTCCAAGCATGTGAAACTGGTCCAACCGCCGCCGGATACTTTGAGGCTTGCATCGTAGGAAACACCGCGAGAGCGTCGGGATCTATAAGCGCGTGCGCTTCAGGCTTAGATGCTGCTCCCTTGCCCAACGGTTGTTATGCTACCGGACATAATCCTACTTAATATATTACAGCAATATGGGGACAAAATCCTTAGAAGACAAGATTAATATTTTCTGATAGATTAAGCCCGAATTTAAATTCAAAGAATCTGATCACTCTACTCATGTTTTTTTAAAATTTGCTCCAAGGATTTATGATCGGGAATTAAGAATATACTCGACCGATATATAACGGAAGTCTGATCTTGCAAGATCCCTGTCCGATAAGCTGTTTAGGACGACCGATGAATCTTTTCAAACTTTCTTTTGCCAAATGCAATATTTTCCCGACTTCGGCGGTCTTGGCGTGTAAGATGTTGACTATCAACGAAAGTTCTTTTTTGTAGGGCACTACATTATTTTATCTAAAAATAACGTAGTATACTTATGCAAGGCTTGTTACGGGAAAAGGAGTCATAGAATATTTTCCCGAAGAATTTGTAGATTTTTACACATTCAGGAGAGCCATTTGATGGGATGGCATAGTATTTGCCGTCAGGCTTATTTCTTACTATGGTTACTTTTGATGAAGGAGAGCGTATCTCATTCTTTCTGAAGCACTCTTCTATCTGCCACAAACCGTGATACTGCTCAGTTATATCTTCAATCTTCATATCAAGATCATTTGTGATTACTGCATGTATCCCATCGAATTTCCCGCCGAAGTCGGGAGCCCAAAGTTTCTGTCTTTGATACTAAGGTGCTTTTTGATTGTAGTATTAGTATGTATAAAAACCGCATATTATAGCTTATTGTTTAATGGCAATGATGATAAATTTCACAAAGGAATAATCTTAATTGTGGAAATAAAATTGAAAAGGCAAAAAGAGAGAAGACTTTTAATAGAACAAAAGACCGCTTGAAATTATTTGGTTCATCTATACAAAAAGTAAAAATCTTGAGCTTGAATTTGGTTTAAGAGAACATTGTTTATGTGTTTATGAAAATTATTTGTTATTAAACAAAGATAAAATAAGGGGAAAAGGATGAATGTATTAATAAGAAAAATCTCAGTTTTAGCAATTGTTGTATTGGCTTTGGTAAGCCAGACTGTTTTTGGATTAGAGCCCAAAAAACAAATTAAAGGAGAAAAGGCAGTCCAGCAGTACTGCGACCGTAATCAAGACAAATTTCCTTATGATATTATGGAGAATCGAAGTATTAAGTATCATCATGCTTTGGGGCACATTGCTACATTTAACGAAGCATACTTAGACGATACATATGGTTCATATAAATGGAGTATGAGTGGTCGCGCAATGAGCAAGACGCGTATTCATCTTACCGGATATAGGCCATTTTATATTTTTGATTTTAGCGAAGAAAGTATAAACAGAGTGCCAGATAAACTAATCAAAACATTGGCTGAGCATTACGATAGGCATCATGGTGTACATATACAACAAGGAGAAACTTTTTACGAAGCGTTAAAGAGGGTAAAGCATGATGTTAAAATTTTTATAAGAGCTTGTGCTTTTGAACCGACAGCTTGGGTTCAGCACGATAGTATTCAAGTTCTTCCACAAGGTTTTATGTCAAATCAGTATAGTGATATGACACGTAATGCCCCGGTTTTTATGGGCCTTTTTGAAAGCCATGGAATCGTACCAGCTACAAAACGTCCAATAAAGGAAAATTCCCTTAACCTTGAAACTTTTAACGTAGAGAGTCCGGGAGTGAAGTGTATTTTTTCGAGTGGTACAAGGATGGGATCATGTTACTTTATGGCTGTTACTGAGGATGGAAATAATATTATGATTACGCATTGTTTAATAATGACAAACTTTAAGTTTATTGACCCTTTGAAAGACCTTATAACTGGAGAACCAAGGACCTTTGAAAATATGTTGCGCGTTTTTGCGTTTTATTCACAAAATTGTGCGATACCTTACAGAAAGGCATTACGTGATACGGCTAAAGCTCTGATAATTTTGAGCGGGCAAGAAAATCGCGACTCTTTTTTCCTAGAAAAAAGGACAGAGAATGGTTTAAGATACAGTACAGTTAATGATATTATAAGTGATGGTATCGGATGGGGATACGGTCAAAACGGTGTCGGTGGTTATTTTGAATTTTGTAAGATAAAAGGAGCCACAAATACTAAGGAGTATCCCGCGATATACATTCACCCTTCATCAGAAGGGAATTCAATGTTCTTTGTGGAGAATAGAGTAGATAAACGTGCACAAAATGAAGGGGGATTAGCTTCTGGTGGGGACACGACATATATACCCAATGAGGAGAAAGAAGTATATTTTTTAGTAAGAGGAATTGGGAGCGTAGTTATTTTTGCTGATGGCAAAGAGATTGGGAGCGTGGAAAATAGAGAGGATGGTAATGTCACAAAAAATCTTAAGTTGCAATTCAGGACGCCTCCTGACAAACCTAATACAATGCAAATCTACTTTGTTGTCCCTCATAACGAAAATGGCTATGGTGCGAAATTTAGAATACCGGAACCGAATGATGAGAGGGAAGAAAGTGTGACAGATAGTAACGAAGCGGTAGAGCATATAGCCTCTCCGTCAAAAAGCACAACAATGGTAACAAGCAGCGAAGATGACAAAGATGCTCCTCCAGACGCCGAAGACTCCGACAGCGAACAATCATTAGAACCGTCTTCTCATGGTGCAGTAGCAGTGCATAAGACTTCAAATGGACTCTCAAAGATTTCTCCGGCAACAGCAAGTAGTTCTGGTGAAAGTAGACCAGCGTCAGAGAATAGACCCCCTCTAATTGGAAGTGAGGAAAATTATCTTCCTTTTGCAAACTGTCAGACACCTTATAAATTGGGCTCTAGCGTCGAACCTATTATAATACGCACAGAACATCCGAGTATCTCTGTGCAAGGGAAAATTCCAAGTGGTGTTTTATTCCGTCTTCCCGTGGCTCATTTTAAGAAAGGAGATACTATATCC
>JAJXWI010000055.1 GCA_021781705.1 bacterium
TTCACACTAAAATTTTATATGTATCAATGGAGAAAATTGCAAAATTTCACGCAGGTGAAATTTTATTAGCAGGATGTCGAGACGAAGTCCGACAGGCTGTAAGTAAAACAATGAATAAATCTCTTATAGGAGAGGAAGTAAGAGATATTTTTAACGCACCTAACAGGGAAGTAGCCCAAAGCATGTTAAAAGATTTTGTGATGAGGTATGAAAAAATAGAACAAAAGCTAGTAAAATGGGCAGAAGAAAACATCCCAGAGGCTTTCACTGTATTTAACCTTCCTGTCAAAATAAGGAAGCATTTGCGCACCTCAAATCTTTGCGAAAGAATAAACAGAGAAATCGCCAGAAGAACCAGAGTTATAAGGATTTTCCCTAATGAGGCGTCATGTCTTAGAATCATCTCGGCTCTACTTATGGAGGTTGATGAAGAATGCATATCAGGCAAGAAATTTTTTATTGAAAATTAGATTCACCTAAGGATGATCAAATTTACAGAAAAATATTTGCATAACCCCGCACTCCCCTACCACTATACATAGCATTGCTACTACATGACTAAACTGTCTAAATGTCCTTGCTTTCTTGTCTACTTTATATTCTTTTACCAAATTGTTCACCAAATGTCCAGGAATATACTGGATAATTTGATGCAAAATGATATCCTTAACCTCTGTTGGATTGAATTTTTGGTCTCCTTAGTTTTTGCTTAAAAATACTTTGTTCGCAATCCATCATTTTTTCAAAAAATCCCATGATATGGGATGACTGTGTACTATAAAAGTAAGAGTATTAGAACGGAAATGAGAAATTTTTTGTCTTTATCGACTATGTTTTTGTTCCTGATAACTCAACCTTATTTCAGCTTTGGAACGGAACCTAAAGCCTTCCATTTTGGGCAGTGCACTATAGCGTATACCTATTCTAAGTTTTTAGCAATGAATGAAATGCCTTTGGATATAGAGCAGCCACCGATATACATAGCCACATTTAATAGAGAGTTCTCAGATTTCGTAAGAGAAACTAAACCGCGCCATGGATTAAGCAGTATGCGTATTGCGATAGCCACCCGCCTTGATGGAATCCCGCATTTCTTACATTTGTTGTATACTATTGAATTTTGTCCAGAGAAAATAAATAATTTACCAAAAGCAATACGTGATGCCTTGGCGAAGCTTTATCCTGGCATAGACTTGAGATCTGGCCTATTTGCAGGATTAAAAGAACAAGGTGTTATTGATATTTTCATAACATCTTGTGCCTTTTTTGGTGGGCCTGAGTTTAGTGGACCTGAGCTTTCTTCTGACTATAAGATTATGCCGTTTGGATTCCTAGGGCTTCAGCCTGAATATGTGCATCCTACGTCTACGACGTATAGGTCGCAACTTTTTATAATGGAAGACTATATCCCTTATAAAGGAGTTTTTATTGGCCTTTTTGGGGCAAACGGAATAAAACCTTCACACGACAATCCTCTAACAGAAAATATTCTTGTTTATGAAAATTTATACTATAAGCCTAACGATAGTAATTCGAGGACGTTAGGATTTACACTTTGCAGCGATAATAATTTTCAAACATGCTACATTGTAGCAGTTACGGCAGATAAAAAACGTATTTTAGTTACAGATGTTCTTATAACGAATAAAAGATCAAAAACTTATGAATTTGCAGAAGCATTTCGTCATTCAACAAAAAGCTTTACAGCTTTGTTAAGACAATTAGAGCTATATGCACTAACTCACAACTCTGGCGATAGAGAAGTGTTAGGCCATAACGATCATTCGATAGCAACCTTGAGTGGTAATTTGTATGAGATGTATGGAAGTGATAGATTTTCTAGTCAAGAATTTATCGAGGTTAAAGAAAATGCAACATATTTACTGACGGGAGAATTTCAAATGTTAGGAATTTCCACGAATTTACTATCCTTTGGGCTTGAGTTATGCGATGAAGAGAAGCGTCCCATTTCTACCTATTCAATTAACTGTATTGATGGAACAAAGACAAAGTTAGTTAGCTCATGTATTCCGACAGATACAGTTGTATCTGTAGAGGACGCAAGTAAGTGGGAATTAACCCCGAATAGGTGTATTGCTTTTGATACTGTTGATTCTGAAAGGTGTGGGGATACTCAAAATTTTAATATAGTATCATGCTGTATCAACAAAATAGAAAAATGTGACCACTTTTGGAAAATTTATCTCTCGAAAGAAATTGGCAAGAATTATTCAGCAAATACGAAGATAAGTGAGCATATACGCGAAGAAAGATATTTACATTATCTAAAGAAAGCGTCTACAATACCTAAGACATGGACTAAATATTCAGGATATATTGAAGGATCTCAAATTCATTCAAAAGCAAAATATATAAGATATTTTATTTTGAGTGACAGCACTACGCCAAAATCAATATTACAATTTAAGAATGTCGAACTAAAATGAACCTAATTCCTCTTGTAACACATTTTGATGCGGCATGCTTTCATCCATACCGTAGAACATGAGTTTAATCTGGACATTATTACAAAAATAGAATAATGGATTTTAAAGCAAAAAACTATTTTCTATGCTCTCGGATGGAAGTTTTTCAGGACATTTCTGAGACGATTCTGGTCCACATGAGTGTAAATCTGAGTCGTGCTTATATCTGCGTGTCCGAGCATTTCCTGTATGACTCTTAAGTCTGCCCCGTTTTCAAGCAGATGACTTGCAAAAGAATGACGCAGTGTATGCGGATAGATATTCTTTTTTATTCCGGCAAGTTTAGCGGCGCTTTTTACTACTCCCCATATTCTGGCTCTTGTGAGCGCTTTACCATTAACGGACAGAAATACTTTAGGCTGGTTAGTTTTGCCTTTTAATAGTTCAGGCCTAGCCTTTTCCATGTACTTTAAAATTATTCTTTCAGCAGGAGCACCTATCGGAACTATTCTTTGTTTTTCGCCTTTGCCTGTTACTCGGATTATACCATCATCAAATTTCAGGTCATGCAATTGCAGATTTACGGCTTCAGATACTCGAAGCCCGCAAGAATATAAAACCTCTATCACAGCTCTATTTCTGATGGTCAGAGGTTCTTTAGCGTTGGAAGGAAACATCTCTAGTATTTTATTTATCTCTTTGAATGAGAGAAAGTCAGGCAGAATTCTCCAAAGTTTTGGAGAATTCATAACATCCGTAATATCGGACAAGGTAAGCCGTTCCGTGAGAAGATATTTAAAAAAAACCTTTATTGAGACCAATTTTCGTGCGATAGATGCTGATTCCATGCTTTGTTCCGAACACGACTCAAGGTAGTTTAGGATATCATCTCTTTTCAAAGTTGAATAATCTCCCAATCCTTTTGTTTTCAGATAGTCGAGAAAGAAATTTATATCAGAAGCATATGCGCTAACCGTATTTTTACTCAGCCCCTTTTCGAGAATGAGATAGTTTGAAAAGCTTTTTATAATAGATGGGCGTTCCATTTAACTTTGCTTTTGTGAATTCTTAACAACACCCTAAAAATAAATTGTTTATGACCATACGCGCCGTATTCAAAAACGCGGCAAACAGAATTAGTGGGTAACAATAACCCTGCCTTTGACATTACAGACAGACCTTATCTCTTTTTCGCCAAAAGTCTTTGGGTTACCATAACAAACAAAGTCCAAACCGACTTCTTTGGGACAGCCACTAAGTGAAGTAAGCTTATTATCATGACAATAAAAGTCTTTACCTATTTTTTCAGGGCTACCCTCAAGGGATGTAAGATTGTTGACGCTGCAAGAAAAGGTGCCATTGACTTCTTTGGGACCGCCTTGAAGAGTTATGAGTTCATTATGATGGCAAACAAACTCCCCGCCGACCTTTTCAGGACTACCTTGTAAAGATGTAAGCTTGTTGAAAAAACAATTAAATCCGCCGCCAACTTTTTCTGGAGCGCCTTGAAGTGAAGTAAGGTCATTATCAGAACAATCAAAACCACCATCAACCTCTTTTGGACTATCCTCTAATGAAGTAAGATGTTTACCAGACCAATTGATGTTCGTTTTTTTGTTTTTTGTCACCACTGTCATATTATCCTCCCAATCTTTTGTTTGGTCTAATATACACCCTTTTTGCAATTTATACACCAGTATTATAAAACTAAAGCTTTTCGGTTTTTCCTATGTTTCTACTTGGCTAGTAGATATTAGGTAAAAAAAGAAATCAGTCGTCCTGAGTCTGGCGACATATTTTACTGAACTTTTACATTGACTGGCAGCAGCAATATATTTTTCCAGGAGCTAAAAAAAAATATCAAACAGTTTCTGATTTATATCCCCAGAATTTGGGCAGAAGATAACAGCATGCAATTACTCCGATAACGCATAATATACCCCCAGAAACAACAGAGGCTGTAACACCAAATGCGGCTGCCACCAGTCCTGCTTCTGTATCTCCAAGTTTTGGACCGCTTAAAACACAAATTATTTCAATTCCAGCCAGTCTGCTGCGAAATTCATTTGGAATAGATTCATTCCACATTACACTCCGAAAAATGCCGCTGATTGTATCCAATGCACCAGCCAATGCCAGAAAAAGCAAAGCAATCCAAAGATTAGTAGCTAGTCCAAAAAATATAATAGCAATCCCCCATAGTAGTGCAGATACAGAAATAGCAATTCCATATTTTTTAATGTGCTTAGTCCATCCACTAAAAAGAGAAATAATAAGAGAACCTACAGCTGGAGCTGAATATAACATGCCAAGAACTTCTACCCCCCCAAAGGATTGCGCAATAGCGGGAAATAAAGCTGTTGGCATCCCAAAAATCATTGCTACAAAATCAATAAGGTAACTCCCAAGCAACTCCTTACGGGAAAATGCATAAAAGAACCCTTCCTTGATAGAGATCCATGCGGATATTTTTTTACTATCGTTTGCAGCCCTTCTAATGTTTCTTAGTTGAGAAAGAGCTGCCAGAGAGACAATAAAACTTGAAAAATCTATAAAATAGGTAGTTACAAGCCCGAAATGAGCTATTATCAGTCCTCCTATAGTAGGACCGGCAATCATGCCCGAACTATACATAAAACTTGAAAGAGCTCCGACCGAAGAAAAATCATCCTTGTCTACAATTTGCTGGATAAGGCCTCCTACCGCAGGCCAATGAAGTCCGATAAATACTGACATATACGCGCTAGTCAGAAAAATGATCCATATACGAGGAGTTGGAAGCATAGCATTTAGCGCAAACAATAAACAGCCTATAGCAAGGGATATTTCGGCTATAATCATTAAGGTTCGTCGATTATAATGGTCAGCTAAGGCTCCTCCTAACAAAGCCGTTAATACCAGCGGTATTAATTGAGCAAGGCTTAACAGCCCTACCATGAGGATGGACTGTGTTTCGTGATATATCTGATAGGGCAGAGCGACACTGGTTATCATTGTTCCCATAAAAGAAACCAGCTGGCCGACGTACAAAAAACGATAATTACGATTGCGTAACAAAACAGAAAAATCAATAAAAAACTTCATTCTAATTATTTTTTGAACTATCTAAAAAAACGAGTTGTCAAAAATATTTCAATTGTACGCCAAAATCAATTTATCTCTATATAGTTTTACGTGTTTTTTTTATTTGCCGAAATAGGATAGAACTAACTCCATTCATGTCGAGTGAAAAATAACTTTAGTATTTTAAGGCGGGTATTCGGCAAGATAAGCTGTTTTTCCATGTTCTCTTGTTTATAGTATAATTGTTACGAAAATTGAATCTATGTACAAGGTTTAACAATGGAACTTTTTGACACACATTTTCACTGGGAAGGGCATTTGCCTCCTGAATTAATTGCCTCTGAAGCATTGGATAATGAGGTGAAATATTTAGTTTGCGTTGGCGGCGATTACCAGACATCTCTTGAATCCCTGAAAATTTCCCATTCACTCGAAAATTGTTATTTTACGGCAGGCGTTCATCCTCATTCTGCTGGGAATGAGGCGTGGGACATGGAAAAATTTTCTGAACTGCTTAAAGATGACAAATGCGTTGCTATTGGCGAGATAGGGCTTGATTATTTCTATGAAAACAGCGAAAAAGATGTTCAGAGAAAAGTCTTTAATAAGTTCTGCAGCCTTGGCAAAAAAACAGATTTCCCATTAATAGTGCACTGCAGAGATAAAGACGATTGTTGCGAAGCGTATGAAGAAGTCTATGGGATATTGAAAAATGAGGGAATAGGCAATGGAAAGTTTGCAGTTCATTGTTATACTGGAAATTTGTTCTGGCTCGAGAAATTTCTTGACCTCGGCGCTTATATTGGGATAACCGGAATTGTTACATTTCCTAAAGCGGAAAATGTCCGCACCATAGTCAAGCATATTCCGGATGACAGACTCCTATTGGAAACGGACTCTCCATACCTTGCGCCCAAACCACATCGCGGCAAACCGAATTTTCCCAAACATCTTAAGTTTGTAGCCGAAGAAGTTGCTAAAATAAAAGATATTCCGTTAGAAAAACTGGCTAAAATTACAACTCATAACGCTTTTAAGTTTTATAATTTATAATTCTAAGCTAGAATTTTTATTGATATGAGAAAGAATAAAGCGTCGCAACGTCCTTCGGGGGGGGGAGCTTTGATAATTTTTGAATATAATATTCCACGGGCTCACGCCCTCGGCAAGAATTTTAACTATCAAAGATAGCGAAACAATAATAGCCATGCCCGTAAGGGCGTGGATAATGGAAGCGAAATGAAAAATAGAACAGAAAACATATTGGTATGAACTCTGATGAATTAAAATTATTGATTGCCGAAGGCGAAGGATTGACAGTTGAATTCAAGGAGAAATACACGCCTAAAATAGACAGGGATATTGTGGCTTTGGCCAACAGCAAAGGCGGTTGGATTATACTCGGAGCTACCGATGATGGGGAAATCCGCGGGGAAAAACTTACAAATCAAATGAAAGCCGAAATACTATCGCTAGCCAGAAACTGTGAGCCACATATTGCTATTTCTAAATTTTCACAATCTGGTGATCTTGTAGTTATTGAAGTGTCTGAAGGATATGAGAAACCGTATAGCTGTTCTTCGGGCTATTTTCGCCGGCTTGATGCTGTGACTCAAAAAATGACTCAGAAAGAAGTGAGACTGGTCTTTAAACAATCCAACACCGCATCATTTGAAGAGCGTCCTTGTCATGATATTTCATGGGATGAAATTTCGATTGAAAAGATAAAGACATTTTTTAAAGAAGCAGAGATATCTATCGATAAGATAAATCCGCAGGATATTCTTTCGAGTTTAACCCTGGCTGGTAAAGACGGCATTAAAAATGCAGGGGTTTTATTTTTTGCTCGAGAACCGCGAAAACATATTCTTCAATGTGAAACAATTTTAGTTTCTTTTAAGGGAACCAAAGGTGTTGATATAATCGATCGTAAAGACATACAAGATGATCTCTGGACACAATATCAGGAAGCCATAATCTTTTTAAAGCGCCATTTGAGTGTTAGAACAGAAATCAAAGGTTTGAGTCGTAGTGATTATTATGAAATTCCACTCGAAGCGCTTCGCGAGGCGGTTGCAAACGCTATCATCCACAGAGATTATAATATGCGCGGCACCAGCATTATGGTGGAAGTCCACGAAGACAAGGTTATTATAAAAAATCCGGGCGGTTTTCCTGATGGCATGAGTATTGATAAACTTGGATATTTGTCTGTAAGGCGCAATGAACTTATCGCGGATATGTTTGCTCGTATGCACAGGGTTGAGCGAATGGGATCGGGATTTAAGCGTATACGAGAAGTGATGGAAGCCGAAGGCCGTCCATTTCCCAATATATCAAGCGACAATTTCTTCTTTATTGAATTCAAGCGTCCCGGCAAGGACATACAAAGTTCGGTGAAAAGTTCGGTGAAAAGTTCGGTGAAAATTGTCGAATTAATCAAAGCAGATCAAAATATCACCATTCCTGCGATAGCTAAAGCATTGGGGCTGACAACGCGTGCTGTTGAAAAACAGATTATGAAATTACAGAAGACCGGCATTATTTGCCGTATTGGTCCCGATAAAGGCGGGTATTGGGAGATAGCGAAATAAAAAGAGTTTTCGAACAGTATTCACAGATAGATGAAAACCTAAAAGAAGAGTTCTAATGAATTTGATAAAACTCAATCCAAGAAAAGCTCTGAACAAAGCGTTAAAAATAATATTCTGTGAAATCAAGAGAGAATATGAACGTATCTAGGAAGGAATTTCAGATTGAGCGTACACCTCAAGAGTTACAGGAATATATGGCTTCAGTAAATCACTTCGTGGAACATGATCCTGAGTTGGTTAAGTTAGCAAGATTGAAAAAAGAACCATACAAAACCTTTGATGAAGAACTGCGTCCATTTAGTGCATTCTGCAGTTGGAAATATCGCAACAGAACTGATGTTACTTGCTCGCTTCTTTCCGAAAATTCGGCCGGAGATGCCTTAGTGCAAGACCATTCCACGGGAAAAGATCATCTCATCGAGATTACTTGGCCAATGAATGGCAAAAAAGCAATCAAAGAAGGCCAGCAATTAAATGAAAAAGGAATGACCGATGGGGAATGTTGGGATTTCGAAAATAACATACCGCTTCGCGAAATTGTTAATAGAGTCTTATCTATTGCGCAAAAAAAACTAACAAGAGACTATCGCACAAAAAAAGGTATGTCAACCTTACTATTTGTTTTTAGTGAATGGCGATACTATGATGATGATAACCCCAAGGATCAAGCCGTACTCAATGAACTAGTGCAGAAGCTAAAACTTAATCATTTTAAAGTTGACAATGTTGTTGTCTTACTCGTACAAAGTAATAAATTCATTGAAGTAAAAACATCAAACGTAGTCTCGTCGCTGCAAGGTAAATATAAGCGATAATTTCAGAGAAACACGTCCTTTATGGATTAACCGATGAAGAGATAAAAATAATTGAGAGGGGGATCTGAGAGATGAAAGACAGAGAAAATAAGTCCCAGATTGTCATTTACCAGACTGAAGACGGACAGACGAAAGTAAGCGTCCAGTTTCATGATGATACCGTCTGGCTAACCCAGAAACTTATGGCTGAACTTTATGAAGTGAGCGTTCCAACCATCAATGAACATATTAAAAATATTTTTCTCACAGGAGAACTAGACGAAATTTCAGTTATTAGGAATTCCCGAATAACTGCCCAAGATGGCAAGTCATACGATACGAAACACTATAATCTCGATATGATTATTTCATTAGGATATAGAGTAAATTCAAGACGAGCTACACAGTTCCGTATCTGGGTTACTCAAAGGCTAAAGGAATATATTATTAAAGGTTTTACTCTAGACGATGAAAGGCTTAAACAGGGCGGGCAGAAGGCCAGATATTTTGAGGAACTCTTGCAGAAAATCAGGGATATCCGTTCTAGCGAAAGAAATTTCTATCAGAAAGTTACAGATATTTATACCACAAGCATGGATTACCGTAAAGATGATGAACTGACGAAAGAGTTTTTTGCCACGGTTCAAAACAAGATGCATTTTGCAATTCACGGCAGAACTGCCGCTGAAATGATAAACGAGCGTGCAGACAGTTCCAAACCTATGATGGGGCTTACAAATTTCGGCGGGAAGTATATAACTGCTCAAGATGTTAAAATCGCAAAGAACTATCTGGAGGAAAAAGAGTTGAAACAGCTTAATCTTATTGTTTCTCTATTCCTTGACCTCGCTGAACTGCAGGCAACCAACGAAATTCCGATGACAATGAAAGATTGGATTCAAAAATTGGACGATTTTCTGAAACTGAGCGGGAAGAAACTGCTTTCAAGCGCTGGAAAAGTAAGCCACAATGAGGCTATTAACAAAGCCGAATTGGAGTTTGAAAAATACCGTGTTGAACGGGATAAAAACTATGTTTCCGACTTTGACAAAGCCGTGAAAAAACTTATTGATAATAAAAGTAACGACTGATGCGAGAATTTTATTTCAAAGATAGCGAAACAATAATAGCAATTGGCGTTAAACCGTAAAATAAATTGAAAGGTTTACAATGGAAGCGAAACGAAAAATAGAAAATAAACGAAAAATAAGAGAACTCATCAATTCTTTTTCAGAAATTCACTTTGACAAAGAAATCACAGATTTTTGTCGTGAGCTTTTAACTGAACTTAAGGATAACGTGTTTCTTGATATTTTACAGGGAAGACCTGAAATATGGGCAGCTGCGATAATCATAGTTATTGCAAGAATGAATTTTCTTTTTGACAAAACTATACCACATTCATTAAAAGGGATTGATACCGTTTGCGATTTTTTTGGTGCGAACAAATCAACAACGACACAAAAAGCCGCAAAAATACGGGATGAGTTGGAAGTAGGTATGGGGAATCCAAGATATACCAGAGCCGAAATATCAGATAGACTCAGAATTGTACAGTTACCGAGTGGATTTGCTGTTACGATGGCTCAGTACAAGGAAATGATAAAACTTACAGGTTCACTGACTGAAGAAAATTGTATGGAAAAATTAAAAGTTTACTATGAAATTAAAGAGAAGAAATCTTTAGAAGAAAGGAAAACCATAGAATTGGAGAATCAAAAAAGGCTGGAAGAAGCTAGGATAACTGCACAGGAAGAAAAACGAAAGAAACAGCAGGAAAAATGGGAGAACGAAAAAGAGTTTCAGCCTGATTTATTTAATTTTTAGATGAACTATTTACAATAGACAAAGAGTAAAAATTTAAGGAGAACTTTGATAATTTTTGAATATAATATTCCACGGGCTCACGCCCGCGGCTAAGAATTTCAGCTATCAAGGATAGCGAAACAATAATAGCCATGCCCGTAAGGGCGTGGATAATAGAAGAAAAAACAAAATAAACCCGCTCTTCCGGAGCGTGGCGACAGATGAGAAATAATATGGGACATACATACTCAAATTTGTTGATTCATATAATTTTCAGCGTTAAATAGAGAAAGAACATGCTCTACAAAGAGATGAGAACTCCTTTGTTTTCTTATATTCATGGAATTGCTAAGAATATTGGTTGTGGTATTATTAAAACTGGCGGCGTTGAGGATCATGTACACATTCTGATAAAAATTCAGCCAGATTTGTCTATTTCGGAAATTGTTATGAAACTTAAAGCCAATTCCTCCAAATGGATACACGAAACCTATCCTAACTTATCTGATTTTGCATGGCAAGCCGGATTTTCATGTTTTTCTGTGAGTGAATCGGTTAAAGAAGATGTAATAAAATACATTGATTCTCAGGAAAAACATCACAGAAGATTTCCGTTTGAACAGGAATTAAAAATGTTTTATGATAAAAATAATGTGTCGCAACTCCCTGCAGGAGGGCTTTGATAATTCATAACATCGGTTTCCACGGGTTGACACCCGTGGCTATAGAAGTGCCACCCTTGCAAATGTAGGGCTAAATAAGAAAAAATTAATCGATATGAGCATACGAAGAGATAAAAATAATTGAAGAAGGAACAAAATAATGTATCGTGACTCCCTTGGGGGGAACTTTGATGATTTTTGAAAATAAATATCCCACGGGTTCACGCCCGTGGCTAGAGAAGTTAAATAAAGGGAAAATTAGCTGCGGGCGTTGTGACACCCGCGGCTAAGAATTTCAGCTATCAAAGATAGCGAAACAATAATAACCATGCCCGTAAGGGCGTGGATAATAGAAGGAAAAAACAAAACAAGCTCGCTCTTCCGGAGCGTAGCGACAGAGTGATTATGGATATTAATGGCATAAAAAGAATGAGTCTTGAGGAACTTGTTTCTGAAATTGAGAAACACAACAAGCTTTACTGGGAGCAAAATGCTCCTGAGATTTCTGATGAAGAATATGACTTACTACTTCAAAGGTTGGAAGAGCTAAACCCTGAGCATCCGCTTTTAAAGTTAGTCGGGGCATCAAATGTTGCTAGCATTGGCAAGATTTCTCTTTCTAAACCGATGATTTCCCTTGACAAAACATATTTTTTCAAGGATGAGGATATCCCGAAGGAAAAAAAAGGAAAAAAGAGCCTGCTTAAATGGGCAGAGGAAAACAGCCGTAGCGCGGACGAACTTTTTCTTATTCAGCCTAAGTATGACGGAATTTCCGCAAGTTTTTCTAATGGTATGCTTGCGACCAGAGGGCAAGGAACAGAAGATGAAAATGTTACGGACAAGATTCCTCTGATAGAACTTGAAACAATGGGTTATAAAGGGCCGCTGAACAGGGATGTAAGAGGAGAAATAGTTATCCGTAATGACGACTTCAAAACTATTTATTCGAAAATAGTTAAGGCTGACGGTAAAGCGTACAAAAACTCAAGGAATGCCGTAGGCGGAATAATGGGATTAAAGGACATTAGCGATATGCTTAGACAGCACGCAAAGCTAACACTTATAGATTATGACATGATATCCTTCAATGTAAAATTCAAAGATATCGAAAAAGAGTGGGTAAAAATAGTTGAAAAACTGGAAGAGCTACCCTACCCGATGGATGGAATTGTTGTGAAGCTTGCCGATGAGAATTACAGCGAATCTCTGGGATACACTGCCCATCATCCGCGCGGGCAAATTGCATTCAAATTCAGCGGAGTACGCAAAAAAACGAAATTGCTTGATATTGAATGGAGCTTTGGAAAAAACTGTCTTACGCCCGTAGGAAAAATTGAGCCTGTCGAAATAGGCGGAGTTACCATATCAAATGTTACCCTTCACAATGTGGCTAATCTTGAAGAAAAAGATTTGAAGATCGGCGATATCGTTACAGTCGAAAGAGCCGGGGATGTGATCCCGTACATTATTGAATCCGAACCCGGCGAAAACCGCAGAAACGGCATTATAACTAATTGTCCATGTTGTAACTCTCTTCTGAGAAGGGAAAGTAAGGAATTAAGATGTGTCAATAAAGAATGTTCCGCAATTAATCTTCAGAGGACATTGGCTGCTGTAAGAAATATCGGCATTGAAGAGCTTGGAGAGCCTAATATCCGAAAAATGATGAACATTCTTGGCGTAAAAAAACTATCTGACATATTCAATCTCACAATTGATGACATCTTGCAGCTGGAAGGGTTTAAACAAAAGTCCGCTGCGAATTTGTATAACAGTATTCAAAAAGCCAGAAATACTACGGATTATCAGCTCCTGGCGGCATTAAATGTTCAAGGTATAGGACAAACTGTAGCTGAGAAAATTCTTAAAAATTATTCTCTAGAGGAAATCAGAACAATTAATAAAGAGAGGTTACAATTCATTCCAGAGATAGGTAAAGAAATATCTTCAAAGCTGTTTGATGCTATGGAGAATCAATCAGGTATCTTAGATGAATTGATTACATCTTTGAATATTTCATATACAAAGAAAGATATTACCCCTAAGCCTATAGTTTGTTTTGACTTTAACGATAGCAATAAAGATAAAGAGCTAGCAAGTAAACATAAGGAGTATTACAAAGCCCTTGCCGAGAAACATGGCCTTAATGTAGTAACTCTACCGCAGGGTACCGTTGAAGATCAAGCTAGAGCAATGAAGTATATTTCTAATGCAAGAGCCTATGTTAGCAAGAAGAAGATAGATAATAAAGCTACAGCAAAGACTGTCTTAGAAGCTAAACGACTAGGTATTTCGGTAATGGAACCTAGTGAATGGGAAAAATCTTTACCTGCAATTAATGAAAATAAAGAAGAAACTGAAAGTAAAACTATTTGCTTTACTGGAAAAATGCCTGAAGATAGGTCTTATTATGAAGAAGAAGCCAGAAAAAAAGGCTACGTCCCTGTAGATACAGTAGCAAAAAGTCTATCTTTGCTTGTTGCTGAAGATTCTAATTCAAATAGTTCAAAATGTGTAAAAGCAAGAAATATTGGAGCGAAAATTATTTCTATTGAAAAATGGTGTGCAGATGAAAAAATAGAACTTAAAAAGATCAAAGAAGGTTTTTTACCTGGCTTTTGACTTTTTTATTGTCCTATTAAGGCTTTTCCTAATCTTTTTTTACTAGCTGTTACTTCCTTTTTAGCCTCCTCAAGTTTTTGTTCTGCATTGAAAACTTCTATTATTGCATTTTCGATATCAGTACCTGATATCCATGAACGAACTATTTCTACCTGATTACTGTTATTGCTCACAATGCCGTTTGTTATCCCTGCAAGAATATTTATTCTATGTTTGCAGTAGGAGCCAAATTGCGCTGCTGGACATGTACAGTTGCTTATAAAATTATTTCTCTCTTTTGAAAATGTTATTTCATAAGGTTCTTTTGCAGATCCTTGATATAAAAAGTGTATCTTCTCCATCATCTTGCCTTTCAATAAAAGTGCTAAAAAAGTATTGCTAAAATAGTATAATATTCAAACACTTCAAATATATACAAAATAAATTACTTGTTTAGTTTATTCTTTATTGAACTGCATTGAGCACGAAAGGCTTAATAACAAGAAATTGTTATAAAGTATTTGATACTGTCCTCAAAAATCTTATATTACTCAGCTAGCAAAGACTCCGAAAGCTCAAAGGTGAAAAGGGCAAAGGCAGCTGGAATTAAAATTATTACTCTTGGTGAGTGGCAGAATAGTATCACCGGGTCTAATATTAAAAAAGAAGATAAACCAACAGAAAATGACGGGTTTCTTCCTGGATTATTTTAATAAGGTTAAAAGATGTTTTTAGAAGGCAATTACATATTTCTATTCTTGGTTCAGGTTTTTATTCTGCTTTTAGCAGCCAGAGCCTGCGGAGAATTATTTAAGAAATGGAATATGCCGGCTCTTACTGGAGAGATTCTGGTCGGTGTTATCTTGGGTCCGACTATTCTTGGCCGTTTTTTTCCTGATCTATCTAGTATCTTATTTCCTGCAAACCAAATACAGAGAAACATGCTTGATACGATTGCATCTCTCGGGGTTCTCTTCATGCTTCTTGAAACAGGCCTTGAAATAGACTTTTCCGTTGCGTGGAGACAGCGTGGAAATGCTCTTATCATAGCATTTTCCGGCATAATGATTCCGATAGTAATTTCTTTTGTTCCAGCGTATTTTCTGCCAGATTCATATCTGATAAGCCCGAAACAAAGAATAGCTTTTGCTCTATTTTTAGCTACAGTAATGACAATCAGCGCTATGCCTATAGCTACCCGGATTCTTCATGACCTGAATTTGTTAAAAACTGAGCTTGGATTTCTTATAGTTTCAGCTCTTGCTGTTAATGACATAATCGGTTGGGTAGTTTTCACCATAGTGCTTGGCTTTTTTACAAATACCCAATTGGACTTTATTGCCATGAGCATCTTCCTTACGGCTGTTATTAGCTTTGCATTCTTGGCTCTTTTTTTGGGTAAAAAGCTTTCTACGTATACTCTCGGAATCTGCAAGAATTTAGGCATGCAGGAACCGGCCACATCGTTTACTTTTGCGTGTCTTCTTGGGCTTTTATTCGGAGCTATAACAGAAAAAATGGGAATACATGCACTTTTTGGCTTTTTCATAGCCGGGATAGTCATAGGTGAAGCAAAGAACCTTTCAGAAGAAACCAGGCAAATAATATCCCAGATGGTTTATGCGCTGTTCGTTCCTTTGTTTTTTGCCAGTATAGGCCTAAGGATAGACTTTATTGCTAATTTTGACTTACTCCTTGTTGGGACGATATTAGTTGTAGGCTGTTTTGCCAGATATATAGGGGCAAGAATAGGCGTGCAACTTAGCAGTGTTCCTGCCATAAACAGAAGATTGGTATCTCTTGCACATGTTCCTGGTGGCATGATGGAAATAGTTATTGCTCTCATAGCTCTACAAGCCGGATTAATTACAGATAAGGTTTTTGTGGCTGTAGTATTTAGTGGTGTCCTTTCCTCTATTCTTATAGGCCCTGTAATGAAAATGTCTCTCGCACGCCGGAGAGGCATAAGCCCCATCAACTTCATGTCGAAAGAATTAATTTTCCCTGATATCTTATTGGAAGAAAGAAATAAAGTTATCGAATATCTGGCATCAAAAACTGCCATGATGAAGCTTGGTTCTAAGATATCCCCGAAAATAATAGCTTCTGCACTTAGGCGTGAAGAAGATTTCGGAACAGGGCTTGGTATGGAAATAGCTGTTCCTCATGTGCGGATGAGAGGCATCAAAAATCCGGTACTTGCCGTTGCTAGGGCAGTTCATGGAATTGACTGGAACTCTCCGGACGGACTACCTGTAAAATATATTTTCTTCCTTGTCACGCCTGAGGGAGTTAATGATGTACACGTACAGCTACTGTCTTCAATAGCCAAAGTTATGCTGAAAAAAGAAAACAGTGATATGCTTGAATCAGCCGAAGGCGAAGAAGGTTTCTGGAAAGTTCTTAGAACTCTTTTCGCCTCTTCGCCGAAATGAAAAGTAAATATTATAAAGCAGCCTCAATTTTAGTATTTGGAAGGTTATAGATTTTGAGAATGAAGTAATCCTTGTCTCTGAACCCATAAGCTTGCCTGATGAGCCATCT
>JAJXWI010000005.1 GCA_021781705.1 bacterium
CGTGAAGCTATTGCTCATGGGGCTTGGCATCAGTGAACTTAGCATGAGTCCTATTTCCATAAACATTATTCGCAAAATAATAAGAAATTCACGCATGTACGAAACTGAAGAAATAGCAGAAAAAGCATTGAATTGTTCAACTGCCGGCGAAGCACTCGACTACTCTTTAAACTACTTGAAAAAAATCGTTCCTGATATTTATAATCTGATAATCAAAGGTGAATAATAAATGAAAAATAGACCAGGATGGGATGAGTACTTCATGAAAATAGCTGACGCTACTGCAACGAGAAGTAATTGTTGCAGGAGACATGTCGGCGCTGTAATAGTAAGAGATTGCAGGATAGTTTCAACAGGATATAACGGAACCCCGAGAGGAATAAAAAACTGTTTTGATGGGGGCTGCCCGAGATGCAATTCATCCGCAACAACAGGTGAAAAGCTTGATGAATGCATCTGCTGCCACGCCGAGGAAAATGCAATAGTGCAGGCTGCGTATCACGGCGTATCTGTCAAAGACTCGACCATTTATACCACATATAGCCCCTGTCTATATTGCAGTAAAATGATAATCAATGCGGGAATAAGGGAAGTTGTTTACTCTCAGATATATACTTTTGAAGACAGAGTGAAAAATCTCTTTGCTGAAGCTGGAATAATAATGAGAGAAGCTAAGAAATAATAGGCTGGAATTAAAGTATCATTTCTTCGGAACTTCTGATGTTTTTAGCCCAGTATTTTATTTTCCGACCCAAGGAATACTCCTTTGAGGTACATTTTTAACGCTTCCGGGTTGTCAGAATTCTTCAAAGCATCGTCTTCAGATATAAGCCCATTATCTACAAGATCCATCATTGATTGATTAAACGACTGCATCCCTTCGCCTTTGCTGCCTTCTATTGCCGGAGCCAGCTTGTCAAGCTTGTTTTCTATCAGAAGAGACTGCATTATTGGATTGTTAAACATTATCTCAACTGCAGGAATAACTCCGTTCCCTGCGGATCTGGCTATAAGCCTTTGAGAAACAATAGCAGCAAGTGAACTTCCAAGGGCCTGCCTTATTGAAAGGTGTTCAGAAGCATCATAAAAGTCCAAAATGCGATTTATGCTCTGAGAAGCATTTCTAGTATGTAACGTAGAAAAGACAAGATGCCCTGTATCGGCAGCTTTCAATGCGGCGTCAAAACTCTCCTTGGAACGCATTTCACCTACTACGATAATGTCTGGATCCTGACGTAAACTGTGTATGATGGCGCTGTCGAATGAAATCGTATCAAGTCCGACTTCTCTCTGCTCAATAAAAGACTCCTTGTCTGTAAACTCATATTCTATCGGATCTTCTATCATAATTATATGCTTTTTTTTAGTCTGGTTAATACTTTCAATGACTGATGCAAGAGTGGTAGATTTGCCCGAACCTGTAGTGCCGGTAATAAAAACTATTCCGCGCTCTAATTCTGTAAGTTTTTTTATTTGCGGGGGAATTCCTAGTTCCTGAAAATTAAGTATTCTCGATTTTACATGCCTCATCGCTATAGCTGCACTTCCTCGTTGTTTGTGAATATTAACCCTGAAGCGGCCTACACCTTCTTCAACATAAGAAACATCAATGTCCCCGGCATCATGGTATTTCTGTTCCAAATCTTGACAGAGCATGATTTTTATAAACAGAGAAACAGCATTATCGTCAGCTACAAGATCGCTCTCGACAAGATCGCTGTTAAGTCTTAAAGTAACGGCGCAGCCAGTTTTTATGTGAATATCCGAAGCCTTTGAATCAACAGCCAGTTTTAGAACTCCCTTGAAAGGATTTTCCTGCATACTTTTTCCTCCGTCACGTCATTGAATTGACAGTTTATATGCTGATTGCACCTAAGTTAGTGTTTATAACAAGTTATCTCCTCGAAATATCCAGTAAATACTGGGGTGTATCGATGAGTAAAACTATTACAAAACTAGGAGCGATTATAGCGGTATAATATGTTCTTTTCAATCACCTTCGCCACAAGTTAAGGTTTATTCCCCTAGCTTTTTACAAATATGCAGACTCAAAATTTATATAGCTTGCTATGATGAGATTATCCCTTCTTTTTTCATTAAAAAGTGTGTATGATCGTATCCGGCTTGACTTTTTTACCTTTTAAAGCGTTTTGCGTCGGCTTGGAGCTGTAGTATTTAGGATCTATCCAGTTGATTGTTTTGCCTGCAGCTTCGGTTGCGTCATTTACTCCTGCTGCATATATCCAGCCAGGGGGAAGCGTCTTATCCATCCCTTTTATTACTAACAGTGATGAATGGTATTTTATAATTTGTTGTGCGGAGATCTCGCCTCGGGCTTGCCACGTCCCGTCGCAGTAACCGTGAATATACGAGAGGATTGTTAAGAAATTGCGCCAACTATATTTGGGGTCGTGTAAATATTGATGCATAAAGTTTACTACATCGTCAATGTGTTCTTTGTAATCAATGGGGGGTAGATCTAACATAACACTGCATGGCGGGGTCAAGTTTGGGTCGATGGAAAGACTATCAAAGGTTCGCGCAGCTACTATATCTTCTAAATTATTCTTGTCGTGTTCTCTTTGATCAGGAGAGTCACACCTGTACAATACATCTTTTATTTTTTCAGGAATTGTCACTGTTGACAATGCAAGAAGTTGGGTGTGACATGAGAGAATAACCCATGCGAATAGTAGAATTGTTTGGATTTTTGTGTTTTTTTTCATTCCCGACTCATTTTTTATTTGTTGATTATTAGAGACTTTTACAAAACTCAAATGCTAGCGGTTTTGACCACCCTTGCATATCCGCAGTTGCGGGGGCTACGGTGTGGCAGGCGGAGCAAAATTCTCCATTTTCGAATCTGGAGAGTTCCGCTTTTTCCATGCGTTTTAGCAAGGTTGTCGAAACCGAAAAAGAGGTTTACAATTACAGCGTTAGTTTAATTATTATAGTAGATTCTTGCTCTTATTTTTTAGTCATTTGAAAGATCCATCTGATCCTTTTTACTCTCTTCTATATTCTTAATAAGCTCTCCAAAAGAAGGAAGCTCCTTTGCAGTTTGAGGATTCAGTAAGGGAGGAAAAGATTCTTTAAATTTATTTGTATATTGCTTATGCAAAATTTTTAATTTTGAGAGAATCTCAGCCTCTAAGGAAGGATTCTTTGCAGCTCTTGCTGCATTTATCGCACTCTTGTAACATCTTTCAGCACCTTTAAAGTTGTCTTCTTTATTAATCAAATTTCCTAAAATAACAAGATCCCTAGCAGCCATAGAAGGATCTTTTATAGCTTCTGCTGCTATAATAGCATTCTGCCAAGATTCATTAGCATTGTTAAGTTTGCCTTGTTGCTTATGCAACAATCCTAAATTATAAAAACACCTAACCTCCATTGAATGATCCTCTGCAACCCTTGCTAACGATATCGCACGCTTACAATCTCTCTCAGCATCTTCAAGATAGCCTTGTTGCTTATGCAAAATTGCTAAATTTAAAAAAGCCTTAGCCTCTATGGTAGAATCTTTCGCAATCCTTGCTGCCCATCTTACACTATTGTAAAAACGCTCAGCATCATCAAGTTTGCCTTGTTTATGAAGCAAAGCTCCTAACTCAAAAAAGGCCTTGGCTTCCTGAGAAGGATTTTTTTCACTAATTATTCCCTTTAAATTCCAAGAAAATACTAAATCGGAATTAAATATGTTACCGTTATTAGCGAACTTCAGATCAATAGATTGCTCTACTCTTTTTTGTGCTTCTATAAAAATTGTCTTTGCAACCTCCCAGGTTTGCACACCAGTTAAATCAAGTACAATGCATCCATCAGGAGTGATCCGGGGTTTGTTTGCTATTCTCTGAGTTTTTACAGAATTATTTTGAGTATCATAGTAAACTCGAATGTTGTCGGCATATAATTGATAACAATTTAACATTAGCAATAAGACACTTCCTGTCAATAGTACCTTAAACCTAGATATTTCGATAAATTGAGTTTTCATAGTTTTTTATTCCTTACTTACTCTAATCCTTTTTTATTCGTTGATTATTAGATAATCGTTGAGCTAAACGATGCTTCTTTTTTGCGGCTTTTCAATTTTATCTTTATTTTTTAAATGGTTCTTTTGTGGAGTTTATTCTCTTTTGTTGAAAATAAGTCATTTACGTGAAGTAATTTCTCGTTTTAACTAAAAAGGTAAGATGAATTGCATTATGAAAGAAAAAAGTAAAGAAAAATTGGTTCACACCAATTTTTCATAACTTTTCATGAAACTTTTGACACTACCGACTTTTTTACGTGTGTTGATTTATTGTAATGATGTTTTTCCTTGCTCTATTATTTAACTCAAAGTGCTTTAAAACTTAATAAGTTCGAGCAGATTTTTTGCTGTGAAAAAATTCTTAAGAATTGATATTACTTCATTTTCATCTGATGAAGTTATGGCTTTTTGAGTTAAATCAATACACTCGGAAGCGCTTAATTTTCGTATTAGGTTTTTAATTGGTGGAATCATGCTGGGCGTCATGCTGAGTTCATGAATGCCGGCGCCTATAAGGAGAGGGGCGAAGAACGGGTTTCCAGCCAGTTCGCCGCAAACTGAAAGAGAAAAGTTCTCTCTTTTATTTTCGCTGCAAATATCAGCTATATGCCTGAGAATTCTTATGAACACGGGATGAACTTGCAGGTTTTTATTATTAATTGACCCATTTGTCCTGTCTGAGGCAAAAGTGTATTGGAACAGATCATTTGTGCCGATGCTTACAAAATCTACTTCGTGAATTATGCTGTCCAGCGCAAAAATAATAGAAGGCACCTCAATCATAATGCCAACTTTGTAGTTTTTTGAATGTTCTATTCCCTGTTCAGTAAGTTCCAACTCTATTTCGCGCAGGATTTTTTTTATTCTCAAGAGTTCGTCAATAGTTGATATCATAGGGAGCAAGAGATTTAGATTCCCTTTCGTTCCGGCTCTAAGTATGGCTTTTAGATGTGGTTTCAGTATATCCGGTTGAGACAGCAGCAGTCTTATTCCTCTCATTCCAAGAGCCGGGTTGTCCTCTTTTTGCGTATTCAAATAGGGCAGGGGTTTGTCATATCCCGCATCAAGCGCTCTTATTGTAACGTCTTTACAGTTAACATGGTTGAAAACTTTTGAATAAATTTCGTACTGTTCTTGTTCGGTTGGCAGCCTGTCTCTTATCATGAACAAGAATTCTGTCCTGTAAAGGCCTATGCCTTCCGCAATATATTTGTTGACCAGAGTTGTTTCGCTTATCAGTCCTATATTTGCTTTTAGTGTTACTTTTTTACCGTCAACGGTTATTCCTGGAGCGTGTATATCCTGATATGAAAACGACTCATCCTGGATTGATGTCAACACATTGTGATAGTGTTGTTTCATTTCTTTCGTAGGGAAGATATGCAACTTTTCGGAAAAACAGTCCAGTATGACTTCGTCACCATCATTTGCCAGAGCTATGGCATTTTTTGCATCCATCAGGGCTGGGATATTGAATGCTTTTGCCATAATAGACACATGCGCAGAGACGCCGCCTCTTTCACATACTATTCCTTTTATGTCGTCTGTAGGTATTTTAAGCAGGTCAGATGGTAGAATTTCACTGGCTATTATTACAAGGTTTTCTTTATTTCCGAAATTCCACTCTTGATTCCATCCTTCCGGGGACAAATTCTTTTTTTTCAGGGCAAGCACGGTATTTGCAAGCCTCGACATTACATCCTTTAAATCCATGGCTTTTTCTTTGAACGCCTGGTCACTCATTTTTGAAAACCGTTTGCTGTATTCCTCGTAAACAGTTTTTATGGCATACTCGGCAATGGTCTCATTTTTGTAAATTTCATTTCGTATTTTTGAAATGAGTGTTTTGTCTTCAAGAAAAAGCAGATGAGCATAAAAAATGGAGGCGTCAGCTTCTGATATCATTGAGAGCGCTTTTTTTTCGAGCGCGAGGGTTTCTTCTATAGTTTTACTTATGGCAACAGTTAGCACTTCCTGTTCTTTATCATTATTAAGATGCACGGCAGGAGTAATTCCTACAAATGGGCTTTCGGATTTAAAAATATAAGCCCTGCCTATAGCTATACCGGTGTTTCCAGCTTTTCCTACAATCGTTTTGCAAAGCCCGATGGGAGAAGTTTCTTTTTCCGGCAGTTGTGGCTCTTCTGCGAGAGAATCAAGTACACTGGTATTAAGTACCAGATTAGCAAGCTGAGTGCCGATTAAATTTACCATGTCTACTGCGGAATTTGAAAATTGCTCAGAGAGATCACTCTGAATAACAAGTACGCCCATGCACTGCGTGGCGATATTAAGAGGAACAGCCATAAGAGATTTAAATTCTTCTTCTCCTATGTCTTCAAAATATTTAAAATTTGGGTGAGTTTCAGGATCTTTTACATTCATTATCCTGTTTTCTTTAAAACTCGTGCCAGTTATACCTTCTCCGGGCTTCATTTTTACTTTCCCCACGGAATCAGGGTTTAGCCCGTATGTAGCATTCAGCTCCAGTTCACCAGTTTTTTTATTGTAGACATATACGGAGCACACTTTCGCATTGAGCCCCTTTGCCAGAAGAGCTACAATTTCGGAAAGCATCGTATGGAAATCGTTTTTTTTGGCGATTACACTCGAAATGTTTTTTAATATGTCGAATAACTTTTCTATCATGATGAAGAATCGAATCAAAGTGTGAAGAACCTTAAAGCTGACATCTCAGGAAATTGCAGAAGCTTCAGGTTCTTTTCAAAATTATTAAATAGTCCCTCATTAAGATAATTTGGATATGTAAATATTCAACAATTAAATTAGAGGACGCGCGAAATATCTTTTCGCATGGCATCTGATTGTGATAATTTTCGATAAAAGATATTGCAGCCTTTTGGGTAATGAAATAAAGTGTACTTTAATATATGTTGAAATATGTATTGTGATTCACTCGATTTTAAAAGAACTAATTTTTACAAAACCTAATAATTAGGAGGAAAAACAAAATGAAAAAGACGGTAGTGTGTTTTATCGTCGGAATGATTGGAGTTGTACAGTGCTTTTTCTGCATGGCAGAAGATGTAACGGCAAAGAAAGGTCCAGGTTTATGGGGATTTAATGAGGCATCTTGCGAAAAAATTCAGGGCCTAATAGGAGACACAGACGCCCATGATATAGAGAAATTATGTGGCCAGTCGTCGGAAGAGCTTGCTGCTAAAATTGCTATCATGCAAGTTTTGTTATTGAAAAAACAATTAGAACTACAACAGAAAAACGTAGTACTGGATATCAGTCCCGATAAAATAAAGGAAATCGTGCAAAAAATGTACTTGACGAGAGGTGGTGCAAATAGTAGCAACTTTGAGGCAGGAATGATTGACGGCAAGGCTTGGTATGATATAGCGATCCTCGGCCCCAAAGGTACAAAAGCATTGGAAATATATGTTAGGTATTATGTGGGAGGCTATTTTTATAATCAAGATTACCGTAATGGGGTAAATAAAGGCTCAGAAAAAACGTTCGGCTGGATATTGTAATTCATTCGGATTGAGTGAGAATTGCAGGATTGATTAATGAAAAAGGTGCTTTAATATGGCTGCAGTTTGCTTTTGAAAGCAGCGCGTATTAATTTTGAGCTAGTTTTTACAAAATACTCTTGAAATTTGGGTTGGTTTTATGCGCGAAGACGAATTTTTGAAACGGGTTGTTCCTTTTTTCAAACAGGATAAAGCGCGGGTTGTTGTCGACCCGGGGGATGACTGCGCCGTTTTGAAATACACTTCAGGGAAATATATGCTGTTTGCAGCGGATCAGGTAGTTTCCGGGATTCATTATGAATACGATATGAAGAATTTGGCTCTTGTCGGAGCCAAACTGCTGAAGCGGAATATAAGCGATATTGCGGCAATGGGGGGAAATCCTTTGTTTGCGGTAGTGACTGTTTCCGCCAGTTCAAGTTATGAAAGGCTTGAGAAAATTTTTAAAGGGCTGGCAAAAGAGGCCAAAAAATGGAACGTAAGCGTTTGCGGCGGAGATTTTTCCGGTGCCCCGCGTAAGAACACGGAAGCATTCAGTCTTTCCATTATTGGTGAAGTGGATAAGAAAAATGTTTGCTTGAGAGCCAATGCGAGACCCGGAGATTTGCTGTATGCCACGGGAGCTTTTGGAAATTCATACTTTTCCGGTCATCACTTGAAATTTGTTCCTAGACTAGACGAAGGGATTTTTCTTGCAAATGGTTTTACGAAGGCCATGATGGACGTTAGTGATGGACTTCTTCTTGACCTGCAGAGGTTTTGCGACGCTTCAAATGTATCGCTCAAACTGGATACAGGGAAAGTTCCATGGAGAAAAGGAACGAAAGATTTGAAAAGCGCTTTGACAGATGGAGAAGACCACGAACTTATATTTGCCGTTAAACCTTCTTCGGAAAGGAAACTTCTAAAATCCTGGCCGTTTCCAAAGGTTAAGCTTGAAATGTTGGGTGTATTCGAAAAAAGAAATGGAAAATATATTATTTCTGACCTGAAATCCGGTACGAATTTGTTAAAAGAATATCAGCCTGGGTATGAACATAGAATTGGATAGTTGATAGTTCGTGGTTCGTGGTTCGTGGTTCGTTTTGACGCTCGGGCTCGGCCAGAGTGAAAGATGAGAAATTTGCCCGGTTTTTTTATTTTCTGAAATTATAGGCTACTTCTAAAAACATCTTTTTGAAGTTTTATATTCAAAAATGATGTTTTCAAAAATAATTTTACTATCAAAAGCTGGAAAAACTTGACATTCTAAACATCAAAAATTTGGAATTTACTCCAATGTTAAGTCACGTGTTGCTAATATCCTTTCATTATACTGCCAATATACTATATCTTTACATATTATGGGCAAGGTTACTCAGTCCGATTTTGATATCGGCTCTTACTATTCCAATTGTTCTCACGATCAGAATCTTGGCTTTTTGAGCCTGGCTGCCGAACACATGCTCGACTCACGAGCGAATTTTAGATCTTGTGTGATTTTACCGCCTCTCCCAATTGCTCAACTTCTTATGAAACAGTGATAGATGCCAAATACAAATCACTAGAAGAGGAAAACCTGAAGTAACCAGACCGCCACACTCTCTACGCTTTAGATTCAACAGCCAAAACTTGCCTTGCCTAATACATAATTATTGCGTAATCTTCTATAAACAAAATGTGATTTTGATACTTCATAGCAGATATTACATTTTTAATTAATGTGCGAAATATTTTCACGCAAGAATGATAATACTCAAAAAAAGTGAATAAAACACACATAAAAATAAATCAAATAATTTAAATAAATTTGATCAATGTTTAAAAGCTTTTATCTTGAGGCAAATCCAAGAGTACTCTACATAATAACATTTTTTAGAAACAAAAAAAGGGAAGTACGTTTTATGAAAAAACTGTTAGGTCATTTACTGTTTTTATTGTCGACATTTACGATGTTATTTACAATATCAAGTGCCAATGCAGTATTAATAAGAGAAGAAATACAACTGGAAAATGTTTTAAACCAAAAAGATCACACATACGATTGGCAGCTAGAAGGGGGGCGATACGGACATAACAATGAAGCTTCTTTTGTTGAAGCAGTAGCCGCGGATTTACGCACAGATTCAAGTCTACTATACGAGATTGCTTACAATATGCGCAATATTCAGTTTAAAAAAGCAGCTATCCCCTCATGTCAGCACAAAATTGTGCCTGACGATTGGCGCATGTGTCTTCACAAAACGCTACCTTATTCCTGGTGTATATGCGCATACGCTCCGCCAATCCTTAGATACACAATTATTTTACTCCAAGCTAAAAGTATATTAGAAAAATATCCCCCTGAAACGACCCCCCTATTGGTTCACACATCCTTTGCTGAAGAGGGACTCCTGCAAACGTACTGCCTTGTTCATACCTTGACAAACTTGGGCTACCGTAATATTCATGTAAACGTTATAGGAAATGATATACTGGAAAGCATAGGAAAAAAATTAGGATATACCCTAGCCCCCGACAAGAAAATGACAGAAAAACAAAAACAAAAAATTAAGAGTGTCATCCAAGCTGAATTCATGAAACTTTTTCACACAGAAGTACAGATATACGAGTCTGTATATGTTTATATGAATGAAGTCTTGCAGGGAGTAGCCCCGCGCAGTATGAGTTTTGATATGATAGATGGCGGCGGGAATCTACCACCTATAATATATTCACGTACAAAACTACCAGTATTATTCCAAGATTCAAGCGGTCAACCATTTAACGAAACAGTATGCGATAAAATAGAAGAATTGGGCACAATATGTGATTACGAAAAAGCAGAAATTTTCTGTGGCATTGAAAACAAGGGGGAATCGAGTCCAAAAGCATATGCAGTTTGCGAATTGTCAATCCTTAAAAAAACTTCAAGTAAATACAATTTACAAAATATGATACGAACTGATAAAGTAGGAAAATTTGAGATTGAAGAAAAGGATGTTACAGAAAAACTGCTTCCAGATCAAGATAGAATGATAAATATACTTAGGAAAAAACTACAAAAGCCTGTATGCATATTTGTGCTTTTTAGGCATCACTCTAATGAAGAAATATTTAAAGAATTGATAGACAAGACATGTGTAGAGGGCAAAGAGCCTATAGCTTTTGAGTTGAATGGAAATATATATACATATAGACAAGACGGCCCAAAGCCGGTCAGACCAGCAGCATCAGCAGCGGCATCAGCAGCAGTAGCGGCACCAGTGGCAGCAGCGATGTAAGAATGACGCTTCCTTTATATCTGGCAGGATATCTGGACGGAAGCTATTTCGACGAAGCTATCTGATCAACTGTAAGCAACAATAGCGTTAAGTAAAAAAACGCCAATACCATCTTATAAAGATATTATAAAATTTTTAAAAAAAGGAATTCTATGAAAAAATTATTACGTCATTTACTATTTTTATTGTTGGCATTTACGATGTTATTTGCAATATCAAGTGCCAATGCAGTATTAATAAGAGAAGAAATAATACAAGCGCAATGTATTAATAACCGCAAAGGTTTAGATTACACATTTGATTGGCTACAGGGAAAATGGGAAAAAGATAAGCATCTTTCTTTTGTTCAGTCAATGGCAGCAGATTATTTACATATAGACTTAACACAATTACTTATAATAATTGACTATCTAAATGAAATTAAATTCGGGACATTAACCCAATCAGAATGGCAACATAAGGTTTTGCCATTTACTTGGTGTCGTTGCAAAAATGCTCTATCGCCCCTTAGATACATGATTATTCTAATGCAAGTTAAATCAATATTAGAAAAATATCCACCCAAAACAACAAAACAATTAGTCCACACATCGTTTGCGGAACAAGGACTCTTACAAACATACTGCCTAATTTATGTATTGGGAAGGCTAGGCTATCGCGACATTGTTGTAAATGTTATAGGAAATGAAATAACTCAAAGCGTGGCAGGAAAAATCACTAAAACAGCATCCAGTTCAACTTCTTCTGTAATGGACATGCAAGAGAAAAATACCAGCACGGCAATTCAAGCCGGTTTTAGCAGCATTACAACCGCAGCCAATTGCAATATAACAATAGCAATATATAAATCCGCATACGATTATATAAATGAAGTCCAGCGAGGACAAGTTCCACGCAGTATGAGTTTTGATATGATAGATAGCGGGGTGGGCCTGAAGCAGATAATATATTCGCATCAACCGCTACCAATATTATTCAAAGACCCAATCGGTACAGCTTTTAATCAAAAAGGCCATAGTACACCAGACTCGCTAGGGGCATTAGAGCAATACAAACGTGTATCAATTCTTTACAGTACTACGACACAATGCAAAAATGAATGGATTCAGACTGCAAAACGATTAAAAACGTTGTCAATTTGTAAGACAACTTCAAGTCAATACAAATTGGAGGATATTATGAGCCTAGACAGTATAGAGCCAGAACAAGATATAGCTGAACAGGATGTAAAAGCTCTAATTCAAGGACAACCACTTATGGCGTCTATCCTTAAGGAGACATTAAAAGGACACCCAAACGATGCGTGCGCATTTTTGCTCTTAGAACTCAAAAATAATGTCGAGATATTCACAGAATTGATAAACGAAACATGCGTAACAGGCGACAGAGATCCTATCGCTTTTGAGCTAAATGGGGAAATATATACATATAGACAAGATGGCTCAAAGCCGGTTAGGACAACAGCAACATCAGCAGTGGCAGCGATGTAAGGATGACGCTTCCTTTATATCTGGTAGTATATCCGGACGGAAGCTATTTCGACGAAGCTATCTTACCAACTGTAAGCAACAATAGCGTTAAGTAAAAAAACGCCAATACCATATTATAAAGATAGTATAAAAATTTTAAAAAAAGGAATTCTATGAAAAAACTATCACGTCATTCACTGTTTTTATTGTCGGCATTTACGATGTTATTTGCAATATCAAGTGCCAATGCAGTATTAATAAGAGAAGAAATAATACAAGCGCAATGTATTAATAACCCCACAGGTTTCAATTACACAGAGGATTGGCTAAATGGAAAATTGGAAAAAGATAAGCATCTTTTTTTTGTTAAGTCAATGGCAACAGATTTAAATATAGACTTAACACAATTACTTACAATAATTGACTATCTAAATGAAATTAAATTCGTGAAATTCATCCCAGAAGAATGCCAACATAAGGCTTTGCCTTTTACTTGGTGTCGTTGCAAAAGTGCTCTATCGCCCCTTAGACACATGATTATTCTAATGCAAGTTAAATCAATATTAGAAAAATATCCACCCGACACAACAAAACAATTAGTCCACACATCGTTTGCTGAACAAGGACTCTTACAAACATACTGCCTCATTTATGTATTGGGAAGGCTAGGTTATCACGACATTGTTGTAAATGTTATAGGAAATGAAATAACTCAAAGCGTGGCAGGAAAAATCACTGCAACAGCATTCAGTTCAACTTCTTCTGTAATGGACATGCAAGAGAAAAATACCAGCACGGCAATTCAAGCCGGTTTTAGCAGCATTACAACCGCAGCCAATTGCAATATAACAATAGCAATATATAAATCCGCATACGATTATATAAATGAAGTCCAGCGAGGACAAGTTCCACGCAGTATGAGTTTTGACATGATAGATAGCGGGAGGGGACTGAAGCAGATAATATATTCGCATCAACCGCTACCAATATTATTCAAAGACAACCAATGTGTGGATTTTGTTGAAAAAGTCCATAGTACACCAGACTCGCTAGGGGCATTAGAGCAATACAAAGAAGTAACAATTTATTACAGTATTAAGCCAAAATGCAAAAATGAATGGATTCAGACTGTAGAACGATTCAAAGAGTTGTTAATTTGTAAGACAACTTCAAATAAATACAACTGGTGGAATATTATGAGCCTAGACAATATAGGGTTACAACAAGATATAGCTGAACAGTATGTAAAGGATCTAATTCAAAGACAACCACTTATGGCGTCTATCCTTAAGAAGAGATTAAGAGGACACCCAAAAGAGGTGTTCGCATTTTTGCTCTTACAACCCAAAAGTAATGTCGAGATATTCACAGAATTGATAAACGAAACATGCGTAACCGGCGACAGAGATCCTATCGCTTTTGAGCTAAATAAGGAAATATATACATATAGACAAGACGGCTCAAAGCCGGTCAGGACCGCATCATCATCATCATCATCATCGATGTAATAATGACGCTTATCTTGCCCCGTGAGAATCAGCATTCATCATGTATCATTTCTTGAATGAAATTATGCACGATGTTTGCAATGTTTTACAATTATATTGGTCTGAGCGTACAAAAACACAGCACTTAAATCTCTTGTTGATTGAAAAGGTCGAACCGAAATTTATATTTGTTTCGGAGTGGTTCTTATGTTAAGAAAATGGCTGATGGGAGATTTTCATGTCTGACAAGTTCGCGCCAATCTCGATGGAATCGCTAACACGCTGGATTTTTACAGAGTTTAAAACCAAGGGATCAATATTCGGGATAGACAAAGGTCTGTTTTTTAAGCCATCCAGACATGATAAGTTCAAAGTAAAAGTCTACGGCACGGAACTCGAAACGCCATTCGGAGCAGCAGCAGGCCCCCACACGCAGATGGCGCAGAATATAATCGCATCATGGCTTTGCGGAGCAAGGTTCATTGAATTAAAAACCGTTCAAGCTCTCGATGAGATTGAAGTATCCAAACCCTGCATAGACGCGATTGACGCTGGGTACAATGTGGAATGGTCCCAGGAACTAAAAATCAAACAATCTTTTGACGAATATGTCAGAGCATGGGTTTTGATACATGCTCTTCACCAAATGTTAGGGTTCCCAGGCAAAACCCCCGGAATTATATTCAATGCAAGCATCGGCTACGATTATGAAGGCATTCAGAAGGACAACGTTCAATGGTTCCTGAAAAAAATGCTAAATGCCGGCTCGTTAAAAAGGGACTATATTGAGATCGTTGCAAAATATTTTCCCGAAGTAAAAAAACTTGATATTCCTTCACAGCTTACGAACAATATCACATTGTCAACAATGCACGGCTGCCCCCCTGATGAAATAGGGAAAATAGCTTCTTACCTTATAAATGACTGGGAATTCAACACTAACGTAAAACTCAACCCCACTCTATTGGGAGCAAAAGAGCTAAGACAGATACTAAACAATACGCTTGGATACAGGGAAATAACGGTACCTGACGCAGCCTTCGAACACGACCTAAAATACCTTGACGCAGTTAATCTGATAAAGGATCTGCAAACCAAAGCTGACAAACGAGGGATAGCCTTCGGCGTAAAACTTACAAATACACTTGAGGTCGAAAATCATAGAAACGTTTTTGACAAGAAAGAAAAAATGATGTATATGTCAGGCAGGCCGCTGCACGCAATATCAATTAATTTAGCAAAAAAACTTTCCAATGAATTCAATGGACAACTTTTGATGTCATACGCCGGCGGAGCCGATTGTTTCAACATAGCCGAACTCCTTAGCTGCGGAATGAAAACGATTACCATTTGTACTGACCTGCTCAGGCCGGGCGGGTATACCAGGATGCTCCAGTATATAGAAAACACAAAGGCTGCCATGAATAGTGTGGGAGCCCTAAGTATTTCAGAGTTCATTTTAAAAACGGCAAAAGGCGCAAGAGCTGTGACATCTGAAAAAAGACGGAAACAGAAAGTCAAAACCGCTGCCATCTGTAACTTGAACAAATACGCGGACTATGTTATTTCCGATCCGCTTCTGATGAAAGACACTTTTGAAAGAAAGTGTACAAAAACAGCAAGAAAACTTGAATACTTTGACTGCATCAAAGCGCCGTGTGCAGATGAATGCCCAATCAATCAGAAAGCCGCTCAGTATATAGAATGTGTAAAAAATGGCGAACTTAAGTGCGCTACGGAAGTCATGAATATAGACAATCCGCTTCCCGCCATTCTTGGACGCGCCTGTAATCATCAATGCGAATTGGTCTGTACCAGAACTCACTACGATGAACCAATTGCAATAAGAGAAATCAAACGTTATATCACGGATAAAAAAGAGGCTATTAAATATGATGTTGGAAAATGCAAAAAAACGAAGGTTGCAGTGATAGGTGCAGGTCCCTGCGGGCTGGCTGTCGGCTATTTTCTTGCTAAAAAAGGGTTCCCCGTGACATTGTTTGAAGAAAAAGATGCGCCAGCGGGAATGGTTTATCAGACTATCCCGGAATACAGAGCCGCTCAAAAATCAATTGATCAGGATGTAGCAGTAATAAAGAAGCTTGGTGTAAATATTAAATGTAACAAAAAGGCTGGAAAGGATTTCTCAATTAAGAGCCTAAAGAAGGAGGGCTATAAATATATCGTAATAGCTTCCGGAGCACAGCAGGGGCTTAGTTTGGGAATACCTGGAGAAAATAGTTTTGGAGTTATTGACGGCTTGAGCTTCTTAAGGGCTAGCAGGAAAGATGAAAAAATTAATCTTGGCGCCTCTGTCGGGATAATCGGTGCAGGTAATGTAGCTATGGACTGCGCAAGGACGGCAAATCGTTTGACAGGCGGGAAGGTTTCTGTGATTTACAGGAGAACAATTGAGGAGATGCCGGCGTACAAGGAAGAGCTTGATGCTTTGCTAATGGAAGGCATCGAAATTATAGAACTTACCGCGCCAAAGGAAGTCATTGCGAAAAAAGGCAGCATAAGGGAATTAAAGTGCTCAAAAATGGTGCTCGGAGAAAGAGATGAGGCGGGAAGGAGAAAACCTGTGGAAATTCCAAATTCCGAATTTGAAATTCAGCTCGACAATCTGATTATAGCTGTCGGGCAAAAACCTATTTTCGACTTCTTCGGCGATGAAAAGATTACACTGAACAAAAAAGGCTACATTGAAATAGATAGTAAAACAATGTTAACTTCAGCAGAAGGGATTTTAGCCGGAGGCGACGCTGTGGAAAACGGTCCGGTTACAATTGTCAAGGCCTGCGGAGACGGCAAGAAAATAGCTGCAAGCATTGTCGCTTACGAGGAAGAATTAACACTCCCAATAGAAGGACCTGAGAACATAAAGTGCAGTTACAGAGCATTGATGAAAAAGCGTGCAAGAAGAGAGTTCAGAGTCGAAATTTCGGAACTTGGCGTAAATCAAAGAAACTCATTCAATGAAATAATATCCACGCTGTCAGATAAGGCTGCTAAAACAGAAGCCAACAGGTGTCTGCAATGCCACAAGCTCTGCAGCACCTGCATGACAGTCTGTCCTAACAGAGCAATATTCACATATAAGGTCAAACCTGAGAAATTAACACTGCCTGTTTTTAGAGTATCTAAAGGTTTGCTTAAAAAGACTGGAGTAGAGGAAATCGAATTGGGCCAGAACTACCAGACTGCCGTGTTTACACCATTTTGCAATGAATGCGGCACATGCTCTACATTCTGTCCTACAGCCGGCAAACCATATCAAGACAAGCCAAGATTCTATGCTAACAAGAAAGAATTCGATTGCGAAGCGAACAATGCATTCATTTTCAGTAAAGACATGAATACTATCAAGGCAAAATTCAATCGAGAAGAACATAAACTAAGCGTAAACAAAAATAGCATTGAATATTCAAATAAATACTTTTCACTGAAGTTGGATAAAAAACTTAATGTCAAAAGATCAGAAGCCAATAAACACGAAAGCAAAGAAGGCGAATACTCATTGAAGAAATTTGCTATGATGTACTTATTAATGAAAGGTATAAAAAAATCCATACAGGGATTTTCAACAATTGGGTGATATTTGGTGGTTGGTGGTTGATTTGGAGAAATATAAAAATGAAAAATAAATCATTGCTCATAAAAAACGGCACCATAATTACTCTTGGCGAAACGAATCAAATTATTCAAGACGGTGCGCTCCTTATTGAAGGAAACATAATTAAAAAAATCGGGAAAAGTTCTGGCTTCAAAGATATTGAGAAGTCCACGGAAGTAATTGATGCGAAAGACAAACTCATCATGCCAGGCTTTATCAATACTCATATGCATTTTTATTCCACATTCGCAAGAGGGATAATGCCGAAACAGCCAGCCGCTGAAAATTTCGTAGAAATACTGGAAAAACTCTGGTGGCCTCTAGATGAAATATTGAACGAAAAAGATATTTACTACAGCACAATAGTTCAGGTAATTAACGGCATAAAGAAAGGAACCACCACCTTTTTTGATCACCATGAAAGCCAAGGCGTACAACAAGGCATTATGGATGTTATAGAAGAGTCGGTAAGAGAAATTGGCGCGAGGGCTAGCCTCTCTCTCGGTATTTCTGACAGGTATGGAAAAGGCAAAGAAGGAATTAAGGAAAATATACGATTCATCGAGAAGATCAATAGGCACAAAAAGATTACAAAAGACGAAATCGTTACTGCGATGTTCGGACTCCATGCTCTCTTTACGGTTAATGAGGCAAGCTTAAACGAGTCTGTTGACGCCAGAAAATCTCTCGGCGTAGGATTTCATGTACACATTGCCGAAGACCTTTCGGATGAAATCATAAGCAAGGATAAATATGGAAAGAGTGTTATCAAACGCCTATACGACGCAGGAGGACTAGGGGAAAATACCATTGCAGTGCATTGTGTACACCTTGACGACGAAGAAATGTACATTCTTGCTTCTACTAACACAGCAGTTATTCATAACCCCCAGTCAAACATGAATAATGCAGTAGGAGTTGCAAATGTACTAAAAATGTTAGGCAAGAAAATAACCGTAGGGCTGGGCACCGATGGAATGAGTCCTGGAATGCAGGACGACGTAAGAGTCGCAAATATATTGCATAAACATAATTGCAAAGACCCGCGCGTATTTTTCTGTGAAAGCTGTCAGCTGCTGTTGGAAAACAATGCAAAAATAGCGAACAGATTTTTTGGGAAAAAACTCGGAGAGCTCAAAGAAGGCGCTTACGCCGACATTATTCTTGTTGACTATCTGGCGCCCACCCCGCTTAATGAAACTACATTTTTTGGACATTTTCTCTTTGGCATATGCGAAGTTCAGGTAAATACCACTATCGTAAACGGCAAAGTCTTAATGAAAGATGGCAAGCTGATTCATATTGATGAAGAAAAGGTCTTTGCAGAGAGCCGGAAACAGGCTGAAGACTTCTGGAAAAGATTTTAGGGATAACACATACAGTGTGCAAAATGTAAGACATCTAACATATGTTTATATATTCTTAATATAAGGAGTTTTAATTTGACTACGAATGTTTCATATTTTTTTCAAACCAAATACTTTAGATGGTTATTTCTTGCAATTTTTGCAGCAGTTATTTTTTTTAGCGGCTCTACAAATGAAGGAATCCCGAAGGACCAGGAAGGAAGAGCTGCTATAATAGCAAAAAATATACTTATAACCGGTGACTGGCTTAATATAAATGCCCCCGGAGAAATTGAGTCGGAAAAGCCTATCATGAGTTATTGGCTTTGCGCAGCAAGCTGTTGGATATTCGGTATTAATGAGTTTGGATTGCGTATACCTACTATCCTTGCGGGAGTATTCACTGTTTTAATGACGTGCTATCTGGGAAATAGGATATACGGCACAAAAACAGGCTTTTTGTCTGGATATCTTATAGGTACCATGATCTTCTTTGTTTTTAGCTGCCATATAGTTTTCATTGATGCTGTGCTTTGCGCGTTTTATTTGGCGTCAATGATATTTCTATACAAAGGATATTTTGAACATTATAAGGCAACACGATATTTATATTTATTTTATATTATGTTAGGGTTTACGGTTATGTTAAAGGGGCCGGTATCGGTATTGCTGGCAGGTTTAACAATTCTTTTTCTTGTCATAAAAAAAAGAAATCTAAGAATATTATGGGATCTCAAACCAATATCCGGATTAATGATCCTTCTTTTAATTGCAGTTCCATGGTACGTTCATCAATTTATGCATAAAGGAAGCGGGTTTGCATGGGATTTTTTTGTAAATCAAAATGTCAGCCGTTTTACCGGACTGAATATGACTTATAAAGAAGGGAAAAGAGGTTCTTATTTCTTTTACTTTGTAAATCTCTTATATGGAGCCCTTCCATGGACTATTTTAATCCCGTTTGCACTGATTACATTTTGGAAAAAACTTCTCACATTATCGGACAAAACCTATTTTTTAATTTTCTGGATTGCCTCTGTTTTTATTTTCTTTTCACTTGCTGCTATAAAAAGAGGCGACTACATACTCCCTTTATATCCGGCTTTGGCCATTCTCATCGCACATTACATGCAAACGACCTTTTTTGCACAGAAACTCAAATATGCAAAACTGTGGAATATGGGATGCATTGTACTTTTAATCACTGGATTGATAGCAGGAATATTCATAAAAACAGGGTTGCTTAAACATATCGGAGAATTAGCAAAACAGGATAAGCTCTCATTCATTTCAAAATGGGATGGAGTCAATATGATCGCAGTTAGCGATTGGATTAACTCATACTTTTTATTAACGGTAATATGCCTATTTGCTATCATAGCGTTAGCGTACTATTTTGGAAAATTACTTTGCCTCGGAAAAAGTGTCAGAGTCGTAACTATATCCATAGCTTTGATTTCTATATTCTTATTGTTTTATTATGTATATCTTGTTCCTTTCATGTATCAAAACGAGTCAGTAAAAGATTTCTGCAGGCAGTCCCGAATGATTATTCCTCAAGATGCCATTGTGTGCTATTATAGCGACTGGAATACTGAGGCTGTGTTTTTTAATGATCGTAAATACGAAAGAACCGGAGAATTTTATGATAAGAAAACAGAAGAATTTAAATTTATATTCACATCTCCGGACGGGTATGAAGGACTTCCTGAAAAGATAAAGAAAAAACTGTCCATCGTTCTGGAAACTGCAAAAGGGCATCGTAATCCACTGGTTCTATTGGAAGCAAAATTTGGAAGAATAGAAAAGTGATGCGGATTGTTTTACGTATATATTAGAATTTGAAGAATCTGAACAATTAGCAAAAAAACAGGATTTACTGACTCTATGGGAATAAGTCCTGACGGCACTAAAAAGTAACTCCCTTTTAAAAATACCTCTTTTTTTATCTTTCTTCTATTGATAGGTAATTAATGTAGTACTATAGTAATACATTGCTACATTAATACTAAAAAGAACAAGTAAGGAAAGGATAACAACATGAGTAATAAAAAAATTGGCATCATCGGCCTTGTTATGATAAATCTTATAGCTATTGATAGCTTAAGGAACATCCCTCTAACGGCTCCTGCCGGATTATACATATTAGCTTTATACATTGCCGCAGTGCTACTATTCTTTATCCCATGCGCAATAGCCGTTGGAGAATTAACTTGTAAATGGCCCGTGATGGGCGGACTTTCAGTCTGGGTGGATCAGGCATTCGGTCCAAATGCCAGCTTCTTTGTTGTGTGGCTGCAATGGATATACAACTTGACATGGTTTCCATCCATAACAGCGTTTGCGGCAACACATCTTGCTTACGGCTGGGCCTTTACCGCTCAAAATAATTTCGTGCCATTGACAACCTCTCCGGCTTTTATAACCATTTTGTGCATTATCCTGTTTTGGAGTGCCACATTAATAAATTGCTTCGGAATTAGGCCGGCAAGCATCCTTAGCGGAATAGGCACTGTTGCCGGAACTCTAATACCGATGACATTGATAATTGCGCTCGGAATAACCTGGATAATCATGGGCAATCAAATAAATCTTTTTTCTGCCAGCTTCAGTTGCGACCATGGGAGTGTAATGGGGCTCTTCGTGGTGGTCCTTTTCAGCCTTATGGGGCTTGAGATGGCTTCAGCGCACGCAGGTGCAGTAAATAATCCTCAAAAAAATTATCCCAGAGCATTATGGCTTACGGTATTAGTCGTTCCGCTATCTCTGATTCTTTCAAACCTTGCTATTGGCCTGGTTATTCCCCCGAACCAGATAAATCCCAGGGCAGGATTGATTGACTCTTTTGTAATATTCTTCAATGCCTTCAAAATGCCATGGATGTCAGGAATCATAGCCTTTTCGTTGTTTATAGGAGCCTTCGGAGCTATAGGCACGTGGTCTTTTGGGCTTTCAAGATATTTAAACAAAATATCTGAGCGTGGTTATCTTCCTAAAATATTTGCTAAAACAAATAAAAACAACGTCTCGAAAAATGCCCTCATACTTCAGGGTATAATCGTAACAATTCTAAGTTTTCTATACTTGTGGATGCCTAACGTAGAAACAGCATACTGGTATTTAAGCTGCCTCACTGCTCAACTGGCACTCATTGCTTATATAATATTTTTTATTGCCGCTATAAAGCTGAGAATAAAGAACACTTGGGACAAACAAAAAGAATATGTTTTTGGTCCGACATGGGTTAGCGTATCTTTCTATGCCCTAGGAATAATAGGTTGCTCAATCGGGCTATTTGCCGGGTTCGTATTACCAGGCGACACTTCCATGCCCTTGTGGAAATTTAATGTTATGCTTGCTCTGGGCATTATAATTACCTGCACAATTCCTGTAATAGTAATGATAGTCAAAAAAGCCAGAATCAAAAAAAATGTATGTTGAAAAGGGGCATGAGCTTCTACCGCAAGAGGCTCGTGAATATTTCTTTCGATATATTCTTCTACGTCTATTTCGGTACACCCCTCTGATTTTGTTACAAAATCGTAGGGGCATTCAATGGACGACTTTGAAATGGTTTTTCGAGTAATTCGGTTTCCGAATCGTATCGAGGAGGGCGATCGAGAAGAGTTCAATATCTTCGGATTGCATCATCAAGAATGCTGAAAAGAACTCTATTTTTTCATTTTATTTAGTATTGTTAAATAGCCATGATAACGTTCATCTTTTAAAAACCTTGCAACTCTACCTATAGTAGTTAAACTTGCCCCCGTAATAAGGTGAATATCTCTGTAGGATAGGTCACCTTTTTCCAGCAATTTGCACACTTTCCATCGTTCAGCAAGTGCCCCCATTTCCTGGGGAGTGCATAAATCCTTTAGGAAATTATATGCTTCTTCTTTTGTTTCTAAAAGCAATAGTGCTTCACAGAGATCGATAATGGCTTTTTGATGATCATTCTTCACGTCCAGCTCCTGTCGTAAGCATTCAATGTGTCAGGAATTTACCTTTTTGTTATTCTATAAAGAAAATATAATCCGCCTATTTGATAAACAATATTGGGAATCCATAATAGTATTTGAGGGCATAGTTTAGGATAACTGCTCAAGGTATTACATGCAATAATAAAGAAGAAATAAATTCCAGACAGAATGATGCTGACAAAGAGACCTATAGACGTTTCTTTTCGTGAAGTTCTTATTGCCAGCGGGAAGCCGAGGAGCAGAAACGCGATGGGAGAAAGCCCCATAGCAAACATCAGGTTAAGCGTGACTTCGGCCTCAGTTGTATCTATGCCGGCTTTTTTGTAAAGTATTATACGCCCTATGAGCTCTTTATAGGTCAGGAAATCAATACGTCTTGAGAGAGCCATTTCATTTAATTCTCTTTCGACATTAACAGTTATCGTAAATTCTTTGCCATAGATTCTGTCCTTTGGCAAATCTTTCTGATAATTTATGATGTTATAATTGTACAAAATTACAGAAGTTGTGCCCTTTTCTTTATCAACTTTTACTATCCCATTAGAAGCTGTTATATCCTGTTCAATATTTTTTCTGTCATTATCAAATTTAAAAACCTGTATATCTCTAATTGTATTGTTTTCCCCTTTGTTTTTTACATAAATAACGACATTGCCCAAATCGTTAGACTGCCCAGGCGTAATGAACGCAGAAGGGTCGTTGAATCCGACAAATTTCACTAACATTCTTGCCTTGCCCATAAAATGCGGAGAAAGGTCAGACTGTAGAAAAATGCATATGATTGTAAGGACAAAAGTCAAAATAATAAGGGGCGATATTATTTGAAAGATAGATATACCGCATGCCCTCATCGCCGTGATTTCATTATCCGCGGACATTTTTCCAAACATTAGAAGTACTGCAATCAAAATGCCCCATGGAATAGTAAAACTAAACACCATGGGAAGAATGTAAACAGCAAACTTCAGTGCATTATCAAGCGGAATGCCTGCAGCAACAAGCTGAAAAACTCGTATCATATTGCCGCCAACCATGCCAAATGTCAAAATGATTATTGCGGCTGCAATAATAAAAAGGAGATTTTTAGTTACATATAAATTAAGCGTTTTCATGCCTAATAGTCGACTCCAACGTCAAAATAAAATTGAGGGGAAGAGCTATAGCTGCCGTCCGTCTTGTTCACGGGAAAACCAAGGTCTAATCTTATGGGGACAGACGATATTTGAGGAATCAATATTCTTAATCCATAGCCGGTGCCGACATTCAAATTAGGCTGATATTGAAAGGGGCATTGCCAAGCGTTTCCAACATCCACAAACGGAGCTCCCCTTATCCACTTATAAATGGGATGAGACATTTCAACCGTACCGGAAAGCATAGATAAACCGCCAGTCGGGTTGTTGTTGCGGTCTAAAGGCGAAACCTCCATAAATTTGAAACCTCTTAAAGAATTTTGACCGCCGAGAAAGTATCTTTGATAAATTGGTACAGCGCTATTATCTGATCCCATGGCGCCGGTAGCCCCGACTTTACCGCCAGCATGAAGCACAAGCATCTTTTCTAAGAAATTCCAATACCCATGGGCAGAGCCATCGAGTCCGTAATAGTTTGAACTGCCGCCCAGAGCCTGAGCATTTAAAAGACCGTTGGCACCCACCATATATCCTGATGTGGGATTAAATAAATCATCCCTGGTATCCCTCTGTAGATTGAGTTTGAAAGCGCTTTTTGTGCTCCATCCTGTCATGTCATCTTGGAAGCTCTGTGAATAACCTTTCCCCATACTGTATACTTTTACTCTATCCAACACATATCCCAATCCAATGCTGTTAAACTCTCCAATCTGTTTATTAAGGGCTAAATCAAAACCAATGTGCTGTTCGGACCAGTTTGGATAATCTCTTATATGGAAAAATAACTTGTTATCAAGTCGTAACGGGATTCCAAAAAGCCAAGGTTCGCTAAATGCAAGCTCCAAGTCGCTTCTTTGAAGACCTATTTGTGCCAACAAGCTAAGTCTTTGTCCACCGCCGCGGAAATAAGAATAGGGGTCTGTAATATCAAAATTTGACTCAACAAGAGACAATCTGCCAACCAAGCTATCATCGCTTGAATACCCCGCGCCTACGGATACCTTAGCTGTCGCTTTTTCTTCAACTTCATAGTTAACATCCTTTTCTCCGGCAACGGGGGTAGAAGAAGGATACGTTTCTACCTTGTTGAAGTAATTCATCGCCATCAATCTGGACTTCCCTGCATCTATAAGCGTATTATTGACAGGTTCTCCCGGTTGTATTGGAAGTTCGCGTCTTATCACGTGATCTTTTGTTATTTTATTGCCTGATATGTTAATATTTCTAACATTATAGGCTTGCCCCTCGGTAATGTTAAAAACTAGATCTACAATATGTGTTTTATAGTCTGGCGCCAAGTCAGTTTTTACGGATATGTTGCAATAACCCAATTTGTCAAATTTTCTCTTGATGGCCGCAATAGATCCTTCCTCTTTCTTATAATTATAAACTTCTCCCTTCTTGAGTGTTATAATTTTTACAAGTTCTTCCGTCGAGAAAATATCACCGCCATTGATCTTTACTTCGCCAATTTTATAAGGCTGCCCTTCAGTAATATTAAAAACGACATCGACATAGTCATGTTTGGCAGCCATTTTTTTTACATCGACTTTGACTGAAAAATCTAAATATCCTTTAGTCCAATAAAGATTTCTTAACCTGAGCTTATCCTGATCTGCTGTGACGTCCTCATAAAGACCCCAGTCCAAAACCCAATTCAAATATGAATGGCTTGTTTGTATTTCATCGGACAGCGTCCATCCCGAAAACGCAGTATTACCCGAAAAGCTAACGCTGTTTACCTTTACTCTAAGATTTTCATCTATAGCAAAAGTAACAATAACATCCCCGTTTTTTGTATCTATTGTCGAAGGAAATACAGTAGCGTCATGATAGCCGCCATCATAGTAGAGCTTTTTTATATTTTCCAAACTTTCCTGGAGCAGTTTTTTTGTAAAAGGATCGGATTTTTTTAGCCTGATTTGCTCCATTATTTTTTCGATTGAAAACTTATCATTCCCTTTTACTTTTATATCCTGCACTCTCGGAGTATTTGTAAGCTTAAAATTGATGTTTGTTTTCCCGTCTGCACCTGCAGATGTTTTGGCTTCAACATCACTAAAGTATCCGCTGTCATAAAGAGCTTTTATATCGTTATTGAGTTTTTCCTGCGAAAATACCTCTCCAGACTTCAATGAGATAGTATAGATAATAAGGTCGTTTGGTACTTTTAAAGCACCAGTCTGTTCAAATGTAACTTTACCGACATCTGTCGCATTTAATGCAAAAAAAGAGCAGTAAACTGCTAAAAAAAGAGCAAAATATTTTTTCAAATTAAAGTCCCATAGTTTGAATTTTAAAGAATACAACTTTAGTCAATTACGCCTCATTATATCTCGATAAACTGCGAAATGTTGTTATTTTTGGGAAAAAGACCAATTTTGCTATTCCGGTCTGGCCGTTTCTGTTTTTTTCCACTATTAACTCGGCCTCAACGGATTCTACAGAAATGTCTTTTTGCGGATCCCTATCCCTGTGCAGAAACATAACAATATCTGCATCCTGCTCTATTGCTCCAGACTCTCTCAAATGACTCAGCTTTGGCCTGTCCTGCTGCTCTGCTTGACGATTTAATTGAGCCAAAACAACAATTGGTATGTTTAATTCTTTTGCAAGAGATTTTATTCCTGTTGATATATTCGACACCTCTACTTGTCTTGTGTCATTTCTATTCACTTCAGCTTTCATAAGCTGCAAATAATCTATAATTATCACATCGATTTTAAGTTTGGCTTTAAGTCTTACCGCTTTGGCTCTGAGGTCAAAAACCGTAAGAGCAGGGGTGGGGTCAATGTACAAATTTGATTTGCCCAAATCTGCCGCAGCCTTGGTTATTTTAGACCATTTTGCTCCGAAATCATTGTCGTTAAATCTCTTATCATAAAAATCTTTTTCGGAAATTTCCGCTATGCTGCAAAGAAGTCTTCTCGTAACTTGGTCAGCAGACATTTCCAAGCTGAAAAAGGCAACATTTTTCTTTTTTGCCAATGCTATATGCGTAGCAATATTTAATGCTAAAGAAGTTTTTCCAATGGATGGCCGCGCCGCTATAACTATCATTTCCTGATTTCTTAGCCCAATAATAATGTCGTCCAGTGATGGAAAACCCGTACTTATCCCCGTGGCTTCTATTTTTCTCTCATGAAGAGCTTCAAAATATTTGACGGCAGTTTCTATATGTTCTTCTACTCTTGTGGCACCTATGGGAGAGTTAACATCTCTTACACTGAATATGGAACTTTCGATTTTTGATAACAACTCGTTTACATTATCTATATCTGCCTGATAACAACTGTTTATCACCGAAGCGCATGTGGCTATCATCTTTCTTAGAGAAGAGAGATTGTATAGTATTTCACTCCAGCGCTCAATGTTGGCGGTCGTAGCAATGCAATTCTGTAATTCTAACAGATATTCTTCTCCTCCTATGCTCTTCAATAACCCTTCTTTATTCAAGATGGAAGAAACAGAAAAAATATCTATCGTTTTTGATCTTCTGTCAGAAGATTCTTTAATAATTGCGGAAAATATCTTTTGATGGGATGGATAGTAAAAGACTTCTGGAGAGCGAATCTTTTCAGAGGCAATAATTCTGGATTCCTCTTCCAAAAGCATAGCGCCTAATACGGCTTTTTCTAACTGTAAATCATGCGGCGGAGGTTGATCATTACGAAAAAAATAATCACTTCCCAGCGGCGTATTCCGAGCCTTTATTTCACGATCTGCAGTCATAATTTTATCAGATACTAGTTGGTTCGTAGTTCGTGGTTCGTAGTTGACGAAAAATAATACTCAAGTAATATCCCAAAGTAATTTTTTTCTGGCAACTGATAGTTATTTGCCGGCAATTTGTAGAGAATTTACTACAGCCATCAGCCAAGCATTAAATTTATATGCTAGCACGATCCCGCATTGCGGGACCATGCTGCTTTTAATTAACCCTTTACAACAGAAATCTTAAGAGTTAAAACAACTTCAGGATGAAGTTTGATTTTAACTTCGTAAGAACCAAGTTCCTTGATGGGAGTCGCAAGTTGAATCTTATGATGATCCACTTCCATTCCAAGCTCAACAATACGCTGAGCAATAGTATATGGAGTAACTGAACCAAACAATCTGTTATCTTCTCCAACATTAACAGGAATTTCTACCTTAAGCGTAGAAAGTTTAGCTGCTGTCTGCCGAACCTTTTCAATTTCCAGATTTCTCTTTTCTTCTATCTTTCCTCTACGCGCCTCAAACTGCCTTAAAGCTCCTTTCGATACATTAAGCGCCAGTTTTTTCGGAACAAGATAATTTCTTGCGTAGCCAGGAAGCACGGCAACAACATCTCCTGCTTTTCCCAAGCTTTCGATATCTTCCAATAAAATATATTTTTCTTTCATAGTTTTATCCTGAATTTAAGTTAACTGACTACAAAACTAAACCGAGAACCCTTGCCCTCTTTATAGCAGTACAAAGCATCTTTTGATGTATCAGGCAGTTACCTGTTACACGGCGCGGAAGAATCCTTCCGTTTTCAGTCTGAAATCTATTAAGTATTTCAGCGTCTAAAAAATCTATATAATTGACTTTATTCTCACAAAATCTGCAGACCCTGGGTCTGAATTCTCTTCTTACATTTCTTCTTCTTGGTTTTCTTTCCATAATTCGCAAGTATCTCCAAATAATTATTTTTTATTTTTTTAGAAAGGAATGTCATCCTGATGCTCGGATTCTTCTTCAAAAACATCCCGAGGGGGAATCGGCATAGATTGTTCGCTTTTAACCTGATTGTGCGAAGAATAGTTCTCCTTTACAGGTCTGGCTGTTTCAGCACTAGCTTCTTCTTCAGAATATTCATCACCCTGAGCTCTGTTGTAATTACCTTCACTCCGTGAACCTATAAACTGAACACGATCTGCTGCGACACGCAATTTAGATCTCTTGTTGCCTTCCTTGTCTTCCCATGAATCTGTCTTAAGACGACCTTCTACAAACACGGCAGAACCTTTATGCAGATATTTTCCGCATGAATCCGCTTGCCTGCCCCATACTACTATGTCCACAAAGCAAACCTCTTCTTTTTCCTGCCCGTTAACTGTGTACTTTCTATTAATAGCAATAGAGAACTCACAAACAGTAGAACCTGACATAATGGAAGCAAGTTTAGGATCCCTAGTCAGATTACCCATCAGTATTACTTTATTAAAAGACGCCATGGATTACATCCCATCATAACGTTCAGTTACCATTAAATAATAACTGAATCATTTTTTAAAATTTCTTCACTTGCCTTTATCTGGTTTTCAGGCCTGTCATAAGCAAAAATTTGCATGCGCAGAACTTTTTCATCAAGTTTGTATTTTTCAGGAATATCTTTTATGGCGCTTTCTTTTGCTGTAAAAACAAAATCCATATAGATGCCTGTTTTGTGTTTCTTGATCTCTCTCGCAAACATTTTGCGACCTAGAGGAGTTATGCTAACCATTTCTCCACCGGCCCCGGAAACTACTGAGGAAAAATCCTCAGAAAAAGCTTTTCCTTCGTCCTGAATCTTTCTATCGTCCAGGATGACTACGGTTTCATACTTTTTCAACTTTTTGACTCCTTGTTTTGTTGACTATTTTTTTCGCGTTAAAAGCATTCATAGCAACACTGATGCCGCGCGCGATTGTTAATTTAACTGCATCAATCGATAAAGCTACACTGTTTTTGAGAATAATATGCTCTTCTTCAGTAAACTTTGAGAGGACATAATCTGACATTAAAACATCCTGTTTTCTGCCTATTCCAACCTTTAATCGTATAAATTTATTCGATTCAAGGCTGGCTATTATGGACTCAATTCCATTATGCCCGGCAGATCCGCCTCCGATTTTTAGTTTGATGTCACCCAGCTGAAGATCCATATCATCATGAATAACAAGAATCTCTTCGGGTAAAAGTTTCTCCGCCCTGCAAATTCCTGCGATGGAACCACCGCTGAGATTCATATATGTTTGAGGCTTTAAGAAAAAAATTTTTCTTCCAAACATGTTTTTATCAACATATTTCCCATTGTACTTACTTTTTAAAACAACGTCTCCAAGCAACCTTTTTATCAAAGCATCAGCTACTAAAAAACCGATATTATGTCTGGTCTCTTGGTATTCGGCTCCAGGATTTCCAAGCCCGACTATGAGTCTGATGTTGTGATCTTGCTCTGCCATTTTCAGAAGGCCTTCAAAACAAAAAATAGAGGCAAAAATTTGCCCCTATTTAAATAGCTTTCGATTAAAAAGATTGTGTTATTCTTTTTTCTTTTCCTTGGCTTCTTTTCCGCCTTCCTTCGCAGGGGCAGCAGCGGCAGCGCCCTCAGCAGAAGCACCTGCAGCGCCTTCAGTAGAAGCTTCAGCTGCAACTTCTACCTTAACTTTTGGTAAGCCCATATGGAACACAGGTAAAGCTTCGTCTCCTACCGCTTTTACTCCGTCAGGTAATGCTACTTCACCAATGTGAATGATATCGCCCAACCCCATTTTACCGACGTTGACAGTAATAGCCTCCGGCAAGTCTTTCGGGAAACACGAAACTTCCATTTCATGAATATATTGGTCAAGAACTCCGCCTTGAGCCAATCCTATAGGAGTGCCATGAGAGTGAACTGCGACTTTCGCTACAATAGCTTCATTCATGTTAATTTCTTGAAAATCTACATGAGTAGTATGCCCTGCAAGATAGTTGTATTGCACATCTTTTATAAGAGCATTAATTTCTTCTCCTGCAGAATGTTTCAACGCAATGATGTTAACATCCTTGCTCAAAACCTTGTCAAGTTCTTTAGACTCAAGATAAAAATATCTTGGTGTTTTGTGTAGTCCGTAAACTACTGCAGGAACCTTTCCTTCACGTCTTAGTCTCTTAGAATGAGAAGAACCTACTTCGGTCCTTTCCATAATATTTAACTTCCCGATTAACATTTTTGCTTTCCTCTTATTATTTTTATTGTTAAACGATAAATTTATTTTACACTCGTATTAAATAATGATGACAACGATCCGCCCGCATGAATTCTTCTTATAGCCTCAGCCATCACGGGCGCTATGCTTAGTACCTTAATCTTGTTTGTTTTTCCAGTAGTAATTTCTGGAACTGAATCTGTAGTAACCAGTTCTTCAATTCCACTATTGTTTAATCTTTCCACGCCGAGGTCATTAAGTAAGCAGTGAGAAATAGAAGCGATAACTCTTTTTGCTCCCTCTTTTCTAAGCAATTGCTCACCTGCGACAAGCGTTCCCGCAGTAGATGTCAGGTCATCTATTATAAGGCAAGTCCTGCCGGCCACATCTCCAACTAGGTGGGAACACTCTACAGAAACTGAATCAGTTCTCCTCTTAGCTATAACAGCAAGTCCTGCTCCCAATGCGTTGCTATAAGCATGAGCCATTTTTACACTGCCTGAATCAGGGGCTACCACGACTGCGTTTTCTCCCAATATCTTCCTTAAATAAGGATACAATATCGGAGCTGCGTATAAATGATCTACCGGAATATCAAAAAACCCCATAATTTGTTGAGCGTGAAGATCCATCGTCAATATTCTGTCAGCCCCGGCCGCAGTCAGGATGTTCGCGACAAGTTTTGAGGCAATCGCTACCCTGGGTTTGTCCTTCCTGTCTTGCCTGGCATACCCAAAATAGGGAATAACCGCAGTAATTCGCCCCGCTGAAGCCCTCATCGCAGCATCCAGCATTATCAGAAGCTCCATTATGTTCTCGTTTGGCGGATAACACGTCGGTTGTATTATGAAAACATCTCCACCTCTGATATTCTGTAAAAACTGTATAAAAATTTCTCCATCCGGAAAATGCTCCATCTTTACATTGCCAAGCATAACCCCAAGCTGTTCAGCTATATCTCTGGCCAATTTGGGATGAGCGCTCCCTGAAAATACAAAAAGTTCACGGCTCTTATCGTTCATAATTGCTCTCTATATCAAAATTTTGACTATTTTTTACAAACATCAGTTATAAAAGACCACTAACGATAGTAAAATAACTGAGCGAATCAAATATTTTCTAACAGCTTTTTCAGATTAAAATTTATAAAAAAGAGCCATAATATACACTAAAGCATTTTTTAGTCAACTTTTGGAAGGACTATGAAATGAACTAAAAAGGCAAATTTTCCCATGTCAGCCCAAGATTTAACTATTCCTGAAATAAAAATAATAGAAAAAACTTTGTTCATTTCTGCTTTTCCTATAATCGATATGAATGCGGCGGTTACAAACAATGCATATAATAAAATTTTACATTTTATAAAAACAACACAAATCCAAAACGTTGTTATTGACTTAGCCGGAATAACACAGCAGCAGCAAAAAGTAATAGCTTTTCTTGATTCTAGCGTTTCTCTGTTCATGAAACACAAAATAATTGTTGATGTAACTAACATCGCTCCTGAACTGAATAGTATCTTAACAGAGCTGGGATTTGTGCGAACAAGCAAAGAGGTTTTTATAAGACATATAAAGTTAAAGAGCAAATCTATTTTTCTCACGGTTGGCGAAGCTTCCCTAAAATTTTATGAGGACATGAGATCCTTTCTTGGATTTGTCGGGGAAATATGTTCGGCTCTTTTCTACTCAGTATTACACCCAAGAAACATACAATGGAAAGAGGCTCTTTATTATATGGACAGAACTGGCGCAGACGGGGTTCCTATAGTTTTTCTGGTGTGTTTTCTTATGGGATGTATTCTTGCATATCAAGGTTCTGTTCAGATGGGAAAATTCGGACTCTCAATATTCGTGTCGGATCTTGTCGGCTTGGCCATAATTAAAGAGTTATCAGCACTCATGGTATCAATGGTTTGCATAGGACGCGCCGGGTCAGCATTTGCCGCAGAAATCGGAACTATGCAGGTGTCGGAAGAAATTGATGCAATGGAAACAATGGGCTTAAGAACCGCCAGATTCCTTGTAATTCCGAAAGTGATAGCTCTCGCTATTGTAATGCCTCTCCTAACTATCGTAGGCGATGTGGCTGGAATTCTCGGAGGAACATTGGTTGGCGTATTAAAAACTGGAGTAACGCTTCAACAATACTATGACAGAACAATACTGGCGGTGGGTTTTCAAAATGTAATGGAAGGAGTCACAAAAAGTATAGTCTTTGCAATATTGATAGCCTGTGTAGGCTGCCTCAGGGGGTACGAAGCCGAAAGAGATGCAAAAGGGGTCGGAAAAGCCGCAACATCTTCGGTCGTAAGCGGCGTATTCCTTATAGTTGTAGCAGATGGAATATTAACCATTATTTTTAATTAAAATGAACCATCAGGAAGAACATATAATAGAGGTTGAAAACCTGACCGTAGGATATGGCGAAAGCGTAATCCTGGAAAATATTAGTTTTTTTGTCAAGAAAAGTGAGGTTTTTGCCATCCTTGGAGGCTCAGGCAGCGGGAAAAGTACTATCATAAAAAATCTTACAGGATTAAATGAACCTATAACCGGAACTATCATAATAGACGGAATAGATACTGTTAATGTAAAAGACGAAAAACTTGTTGAATTAAGGCGAAACTATGGCGTTTTATATCAGTCGGGTGCATTGTTTAGCTCCCTGACACTTGAAGAAAATATAGCCTTACCTTTGCTAGAATACTCAGACTACCCAAAAGATGTCGTCTACTCAATAGCAAAAGTAAAACTAAATATGGTAGGTCTTAGCGGATATGAAAAGTACATGCCTTATGAGCTCAGCGGAGGAATGAGAAAAAGAGCCGCTCTGGCCAGAGCTATGGCCTTGGACCCCAAAATATTGTTTCTTGATGAGCCTTCCGCAGGCCTTGATCCTATAAATTCTGCAAAACTCGATGATCTTATTCTAAAGCTTAATTGCATCACCGGAGTTACGATAGTAGTAGTAACTCATGAACTTGAAAGCATTTTTGCTGTAGCAGACAGGGTCATAATCGTAGATAAAAAAACAAAAAGCATACTCGATGAAGGCTGTCCCTCACGGTTAAAAGGAAATAGCAAGAACGAGTGGGTAAGAAACTTCCTAAATAGAAAATATCTGAGGTCTTAAACATGTCAAATGTAGCGAATAAATATAAACTTGGCATTTTTGTATTTGCAACAGTGCTGACTCTTATTGTCATAGCCATACTTCTCGGCTCAATCCATATGTTCAAAGAAAATATTGACTGTATGACTGTTGTAAATTCTTCCGTTCAAGGTCTTTCAACTGGAGCAAAGGTGAAGTACCACGGAGTTACCATAGGCCAGGTTTCTGAAATAAAAATATCTCCGAACGGTAGTTATGTTTATATCTACATGTCGCTTGCCCCTGAAACAATAGTGTCATCAGATAATCACAACAAAACAGCTACATTTACCGAATTCATTAAAAGCGGGATAAAAAATGGTTTGTGCTGTCAACTGAGATATGAAGGGATTACCGGCATCCTATATCAGGAAATAAAAATCTTCTCTCCTGAAATGCCTAGAATTCCAGTACCAGAACTGCCGGTAGGCCATCCTATTTGCATTCCTTCAACGCCGCCTATTTTGCTGGGAGACATCATAACTAAAATTAATAATTCCCTGGAAAAACTTTCAAAAATTGATGAGATATTTATCAGGGTAATCCAAACAGTAGATACAGTCAATAAGTACCTTGAAGGACCACAACTGAAATTGTTCATAGAAGAAACAACTAAAATATCAAAAAATGTTGGGGATATATCTGAACGTTTTAACGAAACCCTAACTAAAGATAAATTGGAACACATTACTAGGGACTTGTATGAAATACTGGACGAAATAAAGAAGTTTTCCACAAAACTTAATAGAGAACTAGATGCTACAAAATTATCGGAAACAATGGCTGACGCTAGAAAAGTTATGAACAATACAAATGAAAAAGTGGAAGATGTAGCGGATTCTGTCAAAGCTTCGGCAGAAAGTTTGAAAGAATTAACAGATACATTGAATAAAGAGCCTGATTCTATCATTTGGGGAAAAGATTCTAAAGAAGTCGTTCCTAGCAGGTAGCGTAAGAGTTCAGTAAAACATGCTAAATGCGGCGCTTTCGGCGCCTTGCTAAAATACATGGCTAAAGGATCGCCTCTGCAAACAAAATTTGAAGGTTGAATTCCAAATGTTGAATTGTGGTATTTTTAATTCAAAATTCAAAATTTTCACTACATGTCCGTTTGATTTGATATGGACCTATTGACAAAAGTAGGATTCAAGAACTATTCCTGTAATTGTGGGTATATATAAAATAATAATAAAAATTTAAAATTCTGATTTTCTTTATTCGTAATGTTGACGTATAGAAAAAATACTTTAAAATTCAGGCAAAGTGTTAATACGTGGTAGAGTACTATCCGGCACTTAAAACAAAAATAAACATAAGGAGAAAAAATGATGCGTACAAAATTAGCAATCGTGGTAGGACTCCTCGGATTGGCGGGATTTATGGGAATTGCGCAAGGCGAGGAAGTAGCAGCTCCGGCTCCGGCTATGGATGCGGAAACAAACAGGGCATATACTGCCGCCGTTGAATTATCTCAGGCTCAACGAGACCAGTTAGTAGCGGGGATGATACAACTTGATGAACAGATTGCCGTTGTAAATGCAGACTCTGAGGATTACAAAAGCGCAACGCTGGATAACTGCAGAGGATCATGGGAATCTGTAGGGTACAAGATGGGTGGAAAGATAATAGATGTAATTCTTAGTAAGCTCCCTGCCTCTGTAGTCGATCAGAGTGGACTTATTGCTGGTTGTGTATATAAAGCAATAAATGCATGGGGTATAGACACCTCATGGTGGCCTGGATCAAAGATGAGACCGGTATTCTATGGCGCTGCAGGAGCGATGAATGACAAGTACAAAGCAAAGTACTCAAAAACATTGTCGTGGCCACAATAACAATGATTCAATAAATAAAAATTGAGAAAAGCCGCTGGGGCGACCCGGCGGTTTTTATTCAACGAATATAGATAAACGAATGAAAATAGCAAAAAATAAACAAAATAAGAGTTAATGATTAGCACTCAAATAGCTACAACTTCTAGTAATAATTAGACCACTCCCTCTTAGATAACTATTTGGATACAGATTCTAGCTCACTTGATTTTCTGGGTTTAAATTACCTAATTTTCACAACGACGACACAAAAAGAGCAAAGCTTTTCCTGTGTTAGAAATGATCTCAAGAGCCTTTGTGAGAGTGTCCCTTTATGCTTCTTTTATATTCCGCGGGCTTCCGCCTACGTCCCGCAGATGCAAGACTACGCCGAGACAGGCACGTCCATGGCTAATGTGTCTATTATATTTAATGGTACTTGTTAGAATCGTAATTTCACTAATTCATTATTTTTTGCTGGATATTTAGTTATTCTTTTTGTATACTTATTGTTTAGTATCTTTTAGTGTTGCTTCTGTCAATGTATAGAGTATTTGCACCTAAAACTTAACATTTTTATTTTGGAGGTTGGATATGTTTTTTGATCCGGTGTATCTGGTATTTGCTTTGCCTGGATTGGTTCTTGCTTTGGCAGCTTCATTTTATACTAAATTTACTTTTTCAAAATATTCAAAGGTAGGAGTATCTTCGGGATTAAGCGGAGCTGAAGCGGCAAAAAGGATGCTGCAAGTTTCTGGAATATATGATGTGAAGATAGAAACAGTTTCGGGGTTTATGACAGACCATTATGATCCTACTTCAAAAACACTAAGGCTCTCTCCTGATGTATTTTCAGGCACGAGCCTTTCTTCGGTTGGCGTTGCTTGTCATGAGGCTGGACATGCCGTACAGCACGCAAGAGCTTATGGACCGCTTAAACTGAGAACTGCAATGGTTCCTCTTACAAATATATGCAGTACTATGTCATATTTTATAATTTTTCTGGGCTTTGTGATGTCAAAAGAGTTGATACTTATTGGAGCCATACTTTTCAGTGCAGCGGTACTGTTTTCCATAGTTACTCTTCCTGTAGAATGGAATGCGAGCGCCAGGGCTAAGGAACTGCTTGTTACAGCAGGTATTGTTACTCCTATGGAAGCTAATATGTCAGGAGCAGTTCTTAACGCGGCATTCCTTACGTATGTAGCCGCAGCGGTCAGTGCCTTGCTTACATTGTTGTACTATCTTCTGAGAGCCGGCGTTTTTAACAGCAGAGACGAGTAAGTTTTGAGGTTTGAGTTAAAAATGCGACAATTCAATATTTAGAATTCAAAACTCAAAGTGTCGCCGCTCCCCCCGCGTGAGGGCTTGATTTTTATGTGGTAATATTTCCCCACGGGCTTACGCCCGTGGCTAGAATATAAAAATTGAGGTATTTGCAAAACTCTTTTCCAGTTCCGACAATCTTGCTAAAACGCATGGTAAAAGCGGAACCCTCCAGATTCGAAGTGGAGGGTTTTGCTCCGTCAAAACCGCTTCTGTTTGAGTTTTGCAAGAAGCTCAAGTATATAGACCTATTGGCCATGTGCGTGCCTGTCTCGGCGTAGTCTCGCATCTGCGGGACGTAGGTGGAATCCCGTGGAATAGAAAAAAGAAACATAAGTATTCAGCAAAGTAGGTCATTACACCAAACGGACCAAGGTAGGGCGACCTCGCCGAGGGCGCCGCGTTTTCTTATGGTAGGGTGGCGTTCTTTAGCCATGCGTTTCAGTCAGGTGCAGTAAAGTTAAGCACTTACACAGTAAGTTTCAATCAAAGAGCAACTTAGTATCATGTATAAACTCGCGGGATTCTCTCATTAAAACTGCTTAGAATTTCGTAACAGTTGGTATCACATATTCCCGCAACTTCTTCGACTGAAATTTCTTTGCCATTCTGTTTGCCAATTAAAACAGCCTCATCTCCTACATAAGCTGTGCCGTTTGATCCCAGATCAATCATTGTCATATCCATGCAAACGGTTCCGGCAATTGTATATTTACCGTTTCTGATTAATGCGCTGCCTTTGTTTGTCATAGCTCTTCTATATCCATCCCCGTATCCGATGGGAAGCGTGGCGATTCTTGTAAGGCCATCCGCCTTGTATCTGCGGTTATAGCTGACAGATTCACCTTTCTCTATTGCTTTGAAATAAACGACTTTGGTTTTAAGCGTGAAACAGGGGTTAATCTGATTCAGAGGTGCCGTTGCAATTTTCTCTCCAGGGAAGTATCCATAACTTAGAATTCCTGGCCTTATCATATCAAAGAAGCTCTCAGGGAAGTAGCACAATCCTCCGGAGTTTGCCAGATGGCAGATTATATCAGCTTTTTTTGATTTTGCGTAGTTTGCTGTTTTTCGAAATATTTCGATTTGAGACAGCGTAAAGCTTTTGTCATCATTTTCACTTTCTGCCAGGTGAGAATAAATTCCAGTTAGGTCAAGACTCTTTTCAGATAGAACAAAATCAATAAGGGAAGGAGCATTTTTAGCCTTGATTCCTATTCTGTTCATGCCGGTATCAACTTTGATATGAACTTTGCAAGTCATCCCCATTTTATGGCACAAGTCGGAAACGAGTTTTGCCTTGTAAATAGAAGATATTGTTATTTCAAAATTGTTTTTAATCAGTCCTGGTATTTGTTCCTCGTCTATCGCACCAAGAACAAGGATTGGTTTTTCTATTCCGATGCTTTTAAGTGAAACTCCTTCCTTAAGACAGGCAACGGCTAGGAAATCGACGAAAGGTTCTGCTAGCTTAGAGATGCCTTCAATGCCGTGTCCGTACGCATTGGCCTTTACCGGCAGGCATATTTTTACCTTTCCCCCAACGCTTTGCCGAATTGCGCGAAGATTATTTCTAAAAATTTCAGAGTTAATTACTATTGTCGTGGGATGCATAGTTTTTTTATTTGTTCCATGGCCTTGGCGCATAGTTTATGTAAATAATTGATGACGTAATGTACTGGAAGATTGTTTAAAATCCAAAGAAACAGGAACGATTAATTAGAACTTCTAGACTTTTATGATATTTTTTGTAAATATTTACATGTCATTTTCGTTGGTGGCTTAATTATGAAAGAGAATAAAAAAGTACAATGGCCCGAAAGTATCCGCAAAAAATGGGCGGAAGCTCGTATTGAGGACAAATATCCTGTTTGGTCTCAGATAGATATCTCTGCTATAAAATTCAATATAAGTCAACTTAAAACTCTTATTCCTTCTCGTACAAAAGTAATGGCTGTTGTGAAGGCTGATGCTTATGGGCATGGCTCTGTCAAAGTAGCTGAAGAGATAGAAGATTGTGTTGAATGCTTTGGCGTTGGCAGAGCATATGAAGCTATAGATCTTCGAGAACATGGTATTAGCTCTCCCATTCTGGTTTTTGGATACACTTCGCCATCTTTTACAGATGTTCTTACTGGCTATGAACTTACCCAGACCGTTCATGATTATAAAATGGCAAAAGAGTTTTCTGAGGCTGCTGTAAAGCAAAACAAGAAACTTAAGGTTCACATCAAGCTTGATACAGGCATGGGGCGGTTGGGGATTTTTCTTCATAATATTACCGAACCAGGCAGGTTTAAAGAATATTTCCTGAAAGCCGTTTCTGAGGTTGAGAGAATTGCATCATTACCAGGGTTGAATGTAGAAGGGATATATACGCATTTTGCGATAGCTGATTCTCTCGATTTTGATTATGCCGGAAAACAACTTGTTATTTTTTCCGACTTTTTGCATGAGCTAGAAAAAAAGTCCGTTGTTTTTTCAATAAAACACTGTGCTGGAACTTCGGCCCTGTTGAGTTTTCCTGATTCTTGTATGGACATGGTACGGCCCGGCAAATTGATTTATGGAATCCTTCCAGAATGCTGCCAAAAGGCGAAAATTTCACTAAAGCAGGCTTTGAGCGTGAAATCCAGTGTGATTTATTTAAAAAACGTCCCAAAAGGGACGAGGATAAGTTATAGTTCATCCTATTTTACGGGGAAAGATACGGTTATTGCTACAATTCCTGTGGGGTTTGCCGATGGACTTGTATGGGAATCTATCCCCACCGGGTGTGTTTTGATTAAAGGGCAGCGGGCTCCGATAATCGGAAGGGTGTGTATGGATCTTATCATGGTCGAGGCCGGGCACATAGAAGGTATAAGAGTAGGTGATGAAGTGGTGATTGTCGGAGGGCAGGGAAATGAGTTTGTTTCTTTAAACGAAATGGCTGCACATTCAAAAACAATACCCACCAATATTTCGACTTTCCTTACGGTCAGAACCAGAAAAATTTACGTGTGAGTCTCTTTCAAAACTCAAATGCAAGCGGGTTTGACGGAGCAAAACCCTCCATTTTCGAGTCTGGCGGGGTCCGCTTTTACCATGCGCTTTAGCAAGGTTGTCGGAACCGAAAAAGCGTTTTGCAATTACTTCCCTTAACTGTTTTTACTTGCCTTCTTATTCCAGAAAACTTTTCAGTGAGTCCTTCTTTAGCATTTTTTTCAAAACTTTATATTTAAGATTTGGAAACTTAAAATTAGAGTAAAATATTTTATATGCAAGAATACCAACACCGTTAAAAACAATGCACACTATGAACAGGCCGAGAATTGAGTTAGTGAATGAAGTAACCCAAAAGGTGGCTATTCCAGCGAACATACTTTGAAATAGATTCAAAGTTCCTAGAGCCAGACCGCTGCTTTTTTTAAAAATATTCATTACAAATATTTGAGAGAGCGCCATCATTAAACCAAGCCCAAGCCGCATTAGTATCGCCCCTGTTATTATTACCGCAGAGGTGAAGAAAATGTTATTGCTGAAAAATGTTAGCCCAAGCACAGCCGATCCTGTGAAGTTACAGATTATTCCATAGAAAATAATTTTGTTTTTGGAGTAATTTCTGTTATTTAAGAACCTTGTTGCATAGTTTCCCAATAAATAGAGTCCGGATAAGACGAAGAAGATGGAGGAGAAACTGGCTTTTGAGAAGTTTAGCTTCTCTATGAATATGAAGCTGGAAATAGTTAAGAAAGCAAAATATCCGCCAAATGCAGAGCTCGAAATGATCATTGCTGCATTGAAATCTTTTCTCAAAAAAAACATAAGGAATGAACCGAAAAAAGTTACAGGGTGAGGGATCTTTTTCTTAACGCTCAGACTTTCCTTAAAAAACTTTCGTATCCAGAAAAATACGAATATCTGCAGAAATAATATAAGAACAAAGCAAAGTCTCCATGAGGTGTATTCTGCTATATACGCTCCAATAATAGGGGCTATAGCAGGCGAAAGAACGTACGCGGTAGACACTGTCGTATTAGCATTAATTTGTTCTTTTTCATTTAGCAGGTCATTTAGAATTTGCCGTGTTATTATCCAGTAAAGTCCTGCAGCAAATCCTTGTAACATTCTGAAAAATATAAAAAAGTTAATAGATTGCGATAGGGTGATGCATGCTGTAGATATTATGAAAATTATACATGAAATATGAAGTGTTGGTTTTCTACCATAGTGGTCGCTGAATATGGCGGCGCCAAGCCCGCTGATTGAAGCGGCAATGACGTATATGCTAAGTGAAAATCCAGCCCTTCCTGGTGTCGTGTTAAATACGGTTGTAATATGAGGGAGGGATGGTATGTATATGTCTGTAGCCATTCCTGCAAAAAAAAGAATAAGTGTAAGGAATATTACCAACTGATTTTTTTCTTCTTGTGTGGCAGGTGTGTTCATTAGTTTGTATTAATTTGTTTTTATAAAGCTCATAAAAGAGTATATGCTTGTTTTTAAGTAAAGTCCAAAGTTTTTACATCTCTTGATAGAATGTTATAAATTTATGTAGATGTAACTGATTCAAAATTGGCGTCTTGCCTTTTTGCAATATAAATTCTACAGTTTGTTTTTATAGGAGAGAAAATGGCGAAGAGTAAACAATTTAAGAAAAATATAGCATTTGTAGCATTTGATGCGGATGATACGCTCTGGGAAAATGAGCCTAAATACAGGCGTGCTGAAAAGCTTTTTCTAGAAATTTTATCAAAATACGTTTCAGAAGAGACTATTCTTGAGGAATTGCTCAAAACAGAGATTCAGAATTTGCCGTTATGCGGGTATGGAACAAAGTCCTTTTGCATGTCCATGATGGAGACCGCAATGAGAGTTAGTAATCTTAAAATCACGACCGAAGAATTGCATAAGTTGTATGAATTCGGAAAGTCGCTTCTCAAACATCCTATACATTTATACGAAGGTGTTGAAAAAACTCTCGAATTAATAAGCAGGAAATATCCAGTGGCTCTTATTACAAAGGGTGATAGCCTAGAACAGGAGAGAAAAATCTTTACTTCCGGGCTCATGGATAAGTTTGATTTTATAGAAATTGTTCATGAAAAAGACGAAAAAACGTATCTGAAACTTATTGAAAAATACAATATAGAACCTGCCCAGTTTGTGATGGTGGGAAATTCACCTAAATCAGATATTTTGCCGGTACTGAAAATTGGCGGGTACGCAATTTATATTCCTGCCAGAGAAACGTGGATACATGAAATAATAGATGAGTCCAATATTAATTGTTTTGATAATTATTTCAAACTTAAAAAGTTTTCTGAGATAACAGATGTGCTGTTGTAATTAACTTTACTGAGAGTGTTGGGAGAAATCAAAAATGCCAGAAATGTACAAGATTTATGATGCTTACTCGGCGAATTACGATGAACTCGTAAACCACGAAGATTGCGACAAAAACTTTAAAAATGCCTTACTTTCTATTTGTGGCTGGACAGGGAAAACTGTAGTTGAAGCTGGGGTAGGGACAGGCCGGGTTACTGCAGTATACGCAGGCATTGTAAAGAGAATTATTGCTGCTGATCGTTCTATTCATATGATATCTGCGGCAAAGAGAAATCTTTCCCAATATCTGAATAAAATAGAATTTATAGTAAGGGACAATCTCTCTTTAAAAGATGTCGCTTCACAAAATGATATTTTTATTGAGGGTTGGTCTTTTGGGCATATTGTGTGTGATATGCCTGATAAAATAGAGGAGATAACAAAGGCTCTTGTCAATCAAGCTCTCTCTCTTGTAAAACCAGAAGGAAAAATAATTTTTATAGAAACTCTTGGAACAGGGAATGAAGAACCAAAACCTCCTGTCGAAACTCTTAGAAAATTTTATAGTCTTCTTGAAAATAGATACGGTTTTGTCCGCAAGGAAATACGAACGGACTATTTGTTTGAAACGGTTGAGGAAGCTTCGCGAATACTTGGCTTTTTTTTCGGTGAGGAAATGAGCCAATTAGTAAAAAAACTGGGAAATAAACGGTTTCCGGAATGTACCGGTATCTGGATAAAACAGAAATGAAATGCTTCATATATGATAAAAATTTTTCTTGATTTTATTTAACAGTGCGGTATAATCGAAATAGGTTAAGATTTTTGACTAAAATGAGGAGAAGTATGAAGAAGTTTTTAAAGGCCGTTTCACTCGTGTTTTTGCTGTCTGTCGTTGGTTGCAGTACTACTGAAATTGCATACAATAGCAGGGTTGATATCAAACCCGCGCCGCAACCTGACCAATATTATATGAGTTGGCTGCTTACCAAGGGCGTAAATTATGATGGTGACCCGGTATTCAGCTCCCCTGAAATGGTTATAACTAAAAATAAACAGGTTATAATACAGGCGGGCGAACTTGTGAAAATCAGGTGTATAGCACTTGTAACTGATGTAAAAGGCGTAACTCAGGCTAAAACTGAAGTTGTGATTAATAACACGGAAAACGATGTCATCTGGACTTATACCGGAGTGACCGTCATAGATAGCGCCAAAAATCTTGCCGCTACCAAGGCTGTAGAAAAATAAAATAGTTTTTTTGAGTTACTCGCGGGCTGTTGATCGTTATAACACTATTTTTGATCTCTGGTTTTTAAGTACGTTCTTTACTGTGGCGCTTTACGGCTCCTTGCTAAAACGAGTGGCTATAAGGAATCTCCCCCTATAAATAAAATTTGGATATTGAATTCTAAATGTTGAATTGTTGTATTTTTAACTCAAATTCAAAACTTAAAATTCAAAATTCTCACTATCTGTCCGTTTGATGTATTGAAATGAAGAGTTCCTCTCCGGCGGAATAACAACTACGGACAGCTTTTATCCCATCAAGGGCAATAGGTGTTTAAGGAAGTTTTCATAAACTTCTTTTACTGAATCTGAAATGCGTTTGTTTGTTTTTGAAGGAGTTTCAATGCAGACAAAAAGATTCAACCACAGCCATTGATCTTTATTAAGCTCATTAATTGCTGAAATTAAATCTTGTCTCGTTTTTATACTGTGCAGCTTTAGTGTGTATGAAGACCTGTTACTGCTTTCAATAACTATTTTTTCTGAATTCGTGTCCACGAGGAAACAATATTTGTCCCATTTAATTTTTTTGTCATGGTATGGGTCAAAAGAGGTTGGCTCAGTAACATAGCCGCCGTCCATGATTATTTTTACGGCAGAGATGGTTTTATTGATTTTGGAAATAGCTTCAAAAAAATATGAGTCATTGAAAGAATTGACTATTCTGTGCCAGCTCCAATTTTTATTCATCATCAGGTTCCTGGCCTGTTTTGATGAGTAAACAGGAGAAAGGCTTTCATCAAGCCCTTTTTCAACATACAAACCGCAGTTGATTGCTTCTTGTTTATCATCTTTCCAATTGAAATAGAATTTCGCATATTTGTAATGGAGGAGGTCTGTTGATGGAACAAGCCACCATGGGCTTGTGTCAGGCCTGAACCTGTCCCACGGCCTTTTTGTAAGTTTAATATCAGATAAGCTTAGACCTGATACTTCTTCGCATATGAGGCGCGGTGTTAATTTTGGGTATTCAATATTCATAATGAAAACAAATCAGGTTCTTCCTTTCTATTTGTATATGGTATGAATTTTTCGTAAAGTTCTTCTATCTTATTTATGTAATATGAGCTATTTTCGTCCCGTATTTCTGAATTAGGATTAAAGAGCTTGCAATTATCTACAACAGAAACTTTTTTCTTTGTTCCTGTTACATAATATGAAAGCTGATCACCCTGTCTGTACGTTTTTCCTGGGGCTAGCGCAAGTTCATATACTGCCGAACGCCTGGTAGTTCCTTTGATAATTTTTGATTTGTAAGTGTCTGGAGAATCATTAAGCGTTTCTGTTTTAGCCAATTTACTTAATGGAATGGTTCGTTCTTCGATTCCCCTCTTATATTTTTCAGTTAGTTCGTATAGTTCATCTCCGCCGTTTTTCAGCAAAAGTGATAACAGCTCTTTTATGTAGTCACGGATAAATGGTTCTACTCCTCTTGATTTCAATGCGGCTCCGGTGATTGAGAGTTCTCCATTTTCTGTTAATAGTGCGTAGTTTTTGCTTTTATAGCAGAACATTTCTTTATATGTTGCGTCAAGCTCTACTTCTATTCCCTCAGGTAGAACTTTCTGAACCTCCTTTTCGAGATCTTCGGTAGAAGTTGTGTTTTGGGGAGGTTGGAAATATATGCCGTCAGTATCCATTTCTATTATTTTCGCATTTATGCTTTCAAGGTGTTTTAGCATGAGCGTTAGTATTGCACGCCCCCTAGATGTTACATATTCTGCCGCACCGTAATCATTAAAAGTTCCCTGATTAAAGGCAAGATAGCCGTAAAATGAATTTATCATTATTTTAAAAGTGGTCTGAAGAGAATTAAAATAGCTTTTCTCCTGTTGACTTTTTGTTTGTTTTTCATGATCTTTGGCGTTTAGCCTTATCTCTCTTAGCTTCTTCAAAAATGTGTAAAATTTCTTAAGATAATCGCTTGCCGGCGAAATATTTTCAGAAATTATTATGGACGGGTACAAAGACCTTATATCGCAGTGCCAGACGTTTTCAAATATCCCTGATTCCAATGCATCTGTTAATGCTCCCGCAAACTCTTTCGATTGTTCAGGTATTGGAATAGATTCATTTTCTGTTAGGTAAGCAGAAACTAACATTGCGTCTATTTTTGTAGCGTTGCCTCTTACTACTATGTTTTGGTATGAGAATGGCTGGAGCTGCGTCTGATAAAAGTAACTAGGCGAAAGTATTTCTGATATTGCTCTTGTCTCCCTTGCGTCATCAAGTGCGTATTTTATCAGATCTTCTTTTTTAGTATTGAAGTAATATTTGATATTGTCGGCATCTATGTAAGTACGATCTTTAGTCGCGACATTGAAGTGAGCCGCCAGAGATTTTAGTCCGTAACTGGTCAGATCTCTATGGCTTATATCATACAATTGCGCCAGAAAATATGTGTCTATTATGTGGCGGCCATAAATTTCATATTTTTTATATGTTAAGGTTTTTTCTGCAGCCATGAACCTTGAGTTCTTTGAAGTCATGACTGAAGTGTTTCTGCTTATATTTAGTTTAACTTTATGCCTTTTTGCCCGCTCTTCGATAAATGGCAGGTCAAATCTGAATATGTTGTGCCCTTCAAGAACGTCCGGATCTCTTTCATTTATTATTGACACGAATTCATGCAGAAGCTTTTCTTCTGTTGTTTTATTATCAAGAACAAGGCACTTTTCCCAGCCGGTAGAATCAGACATGCTGATTGCTATTATTTTGTCATCCGGTCTTGTTGCGTTTGGAAATTCATAGCCTTCAGTTGTCAATGTTTCTATGTCAAATTGCATTCGCCTTAGATCAGAGAAAGTCATTCCGCGGAAAAGTCTTATTTTTGAATCTATAAGTATTTGCTGTTGAATGTCTGTAAAAACTCTATATGGCGAATTTGGAGCGCTGGGCGTGGTTTTTAGTGTTCTATTGAGGAAAACTATTGCGTGTTCGTAAGCCGGAATATTTTCAAACTTAACAAGATATTTGAATTTGTTCTTCCCCCTGAGAGGAACAATTTCATGATATTCTTTGAAATCTTTTAAATGCTCCGCTTCGGAAATTAACAAAAAAGGAGAAAATTTTATCTTTTCGGAACTGACTGAATCCTTGTTCCGCAGGAATAGTTCAGCAACTCCATCCCCCGCCGGCTCAACCGCTACAACATTGTTCTTAACGGATGGGATAATTTCATCTATCGCGCTATTGATTTCAAAAATATTCATTAGTAAATGTTAAGCAGTTAATTATTTTAGTCTTTAAAGAACAGTCAACATTATATTACACATCATCCAAAGAGCAAACAAAACGGGAATTTATAACATTCAAACTCCAGGTGATTTGTTATTTTAGACATTGTTTCTATTTTATACGAAGATGGCAGAAAGTGGTTGGAAAACCATGTAACCAAGATTAATGAAGAGCGAAGAGTAAAATAACTTCTTCTGTTTTTCATCTTCCATTTTCCGTTTGTTATTTATTATAAGAGGTTAAATTATGAAAAGTATGACAGGGTATGGATACAGCGAAGCTTCAGGCTCAACCGGAGCAATATTTAAGGCTGAGATTCGTTCAGTTAACAGAAAACAGCTTGATTTGAAAGTCTCTTTGCCATCAGATATTTCTGAACATGAACTTGTTGTGCGCAAATATCTTTCCGAAAAAATAAGCAGAGGCAGTGTCAGCGTAAATATTTCGTTGTCTTTCAGCGAGGAACTGTTCAAGAAAAGCGTCAAGATAAATCATGCTCTTCTAAAAGTTTATCTTGAAAATGCCGAATCTCTGTCAAAAGATTTTAACATTGCCTCAGATTTCACCCTAAATGATCTATATAAACTTCCGAAGGTTATTGAAATAACAAATCCTGAAATGGCTCCAGAACAGGTGCAGGCTGACATTATGGCTGTTCTGGAAAAAGCTTTTTTAAATTTTGATAAAACAAGATCCGGAGAGGGCGAATTTTTAAAACAGCATTTTGAGGAAAAATTGGATCTGCTAGCTGATATTCTTTCGAAGATAGAACCGCTGACAGCTCAGCTTCCGAAAATATACAGCGAAAAACTCAGAGAAAGAATTCAAAATTTAGGGGTTAATATAACCGATGAAAATGCTATACACAGAGAAATTGTTTTGTACTCCGATAAGTGTGATGTTTCAGAGGAAGTAACCAGGCTCAAGAGCCATTTTAAACAATTTGGGACTTTGATCAACGATAATTCCTCTGTCGGCAGAAATCTTGATTTTCTGATTCAGGAAATGCAGCGGGAAATTAATACTTTAGGCGTAAAGGCTGCCAGTACTGAAATTTCTCCGCTAATAGTTCAATTTAAAACAGAACTCGAAAAGATCCGGGAACAGATTCAAAATATAGAATGAGTACAAGATTTAGGATTTCAATTTTCTGATTTCTAATTGAACATAATAGTATGGTATAAATCATAAATCGGCAATCATAAGTCTGAAATATAATAATATGTTCGCAAAAGCTGTTATATACGACGCTGACACAAAGAAATGGATCTGCTTTGAAAATCCCGTAGAAATTATTCAAACAAATAAGCTTTCGGAAGTGCTGAAAAAACTTGATTGTCTGCAGGAAAAATGTTTTGGCGACAATTATTATGCTGCAGGGTTTATTTCGTACGATGCCTCGCCGGCTTTTGATTATGCGCTTAAGGTAAAGCATAAAGAAAACAAAAATACTCCTTTGCTCTGGTTTGCCCTGTTTGAAAAAGGCCAAGAAATTCAATTGCCTAAACCTGAAAAGACTTCTACATATTTTGGGAGGTGGCGGCAGACCGTATCCGAAACCGAATACAGAAAAGCAATAGGAAAAGTAAAAAAGCAGATAAAGGTAGGCAATACATACCAGGTAAATTATACAATGCGGCAGTGTTCGGAATTTTCTGGCGATTATTGGAAATTTTTCTGTGAGCTTGCCTGGTCGCAGCGTTCTCAATATGCGGCATTTATCGAATCTGACGATTTTGTAATTTGCTCTGCCTCCCCTGAACTATTTTTTACTTATGACAGGGGAACAGTTACTTCAAAACCCATGAAAGGCACAGCTTCACGCGGATTTACTTACGAGGAAGACATAAAAAAAGCTGAATGGCTTCATCATTCTGAAAAGAACAGAGCGGAAAATGTAATGATTGTTGACATGATAAGAAATGATTTGGGTAAGATTTCTGAGCCTGGTACGGTAAATGTTTCTTCTCTCTTCGAGGTTGAAAAATATCCTACCGTTTGGCAAATGACATCAACTGTTTCTTCTCATACTAAAAGACCTTTTTCAGATGTCATGAAGGCTCTTTTCCCATGCGCCTCCATAACCGGAGCCCCTAAGCCATATACAATGAAAATCATTTCAGAAGTTGAATCTACTCCGCGCGGACTCTACACAGGCACTGTCGGATTTATTGCGCCTTTAGAAAAATCCCAGTTTAATGTTGCTATAAGAACTGTTTTTATTGACAAAGCTACTGATGTTGCCGAATACGGAGTAGGGGGTGGAATAGTATGGGATTCTACGGCGGAAGACGAATACGAGGAATGTCTGATAAAAACAAAATTCCTTTCTTCTAGGCAGCCGGATTTTTCTATTCTGGAGTCTCTTTTGTGGTCTCCAGACGAAGGCTATTTCCTGCTTGATTATCATCTAGAGAGAATGGGAAAAAGTGCGGCTTATTTTAATTATAAGTTTGATAAAGAAAAAATTGTTTCTGAACTGAAAAAGTTATCTACTCCTTTTGAAAGAGCATCATATAAGGTAAGAGTTATGCTGGATGAAAGCGGTAATGTTACGATGGAGTCTACTGCCCTCGGAGATTTTACTCAAATCATGAAAGCTGCTATTTCAGATAAGCCTATCGATGTTAATACTCCTTTTGTTTACCATAAAACGACTAATAGAACCATTTACGATGAGATAAGAAAAAGATTCCAAGAGTATGATGAAGTTATTCTCTGGAATCAAAAAAATGAAGTGACGGAAGGAATCTACTCGAACGTCGTTATTAAAATCAAAGATGAACTTTTTACTCCGCCTGTAAACTGCGGGCTGCTTTCCGGTACTTTCAGGCAGTATCTTCTCGATAAAGGCGAAATAAAAGAAAAAGTTATAAAACTGAAGGAGCTCGCCACAGCAGATGAAATCTATATGATAAACTCAGTTCGCAAATGGCGTAGGGTTTTTGTAAAAGTTCAGTGAAGTATGCACCAACCCAAATGGACAGCTCGGCGAGCTGTCCCTACCAAGTTCGTGGAGATCTATATTGGTAGGGTGATTCCTTCAGCCATGCGTTTTAGCAAGGCGCCTAAAGCGCCGCATTTAACATCCATTTTTGATTCTTTCTAATTCGTTCCATCGGCCATACAAGGATTCAAGTTTCGCCTTTAGCAAGTTTAATTCGGTTTGAAGCTTCTGAGATTTATCCCCATGTTTTTCAAAAAATCCTGACTTCCGAATGTTCCCGACTTCGGCGGTCTTGACGTGTAAGATGTTGACTATCAACGAAAGTTCATTTTTGCAGGGCACTACATTATTTTATCTAAAAATAGTGTAATATATTTATGCAAGGCTTGTTCCGGGAAACGGAGTCCTAGAATAGTTTTTCCCGAAGAATTTGTAGATTTTTACACATTCAGGAGAGTCATTTGATGGGATGGTGTAGTATTTGCCGTCGGGCTTATTTCTTACTATGGTTACTTTTGATGAAAGGAGAGCATCTCTTATTCTTTCTGGATAAATCGGACCGTATTGAAGTTTGATTCTGTACGAAAGGTGTCTTACACAAACCAGGGACATGAAGCATATCGCCATATGCGCCCTTATTCTCTTTGGAGTCCAATGAAAGATAGGCCTTACTTTAAGATCATGTTTGGATATTCTGAAGCACTCTTCTATCTGCCATAAACCGTGATACTGCCCAGTTATATCTTCAAGCTTCATGTCAAGATCATTTGTGATTACCGCATGTATCCCATCGAATTTTGCCGCCTCAGCTATTTTTCTCTCGTCAAGATCGATCGTAGAATCTCCCTGTAATTTAAAAAACCTTTTGTACCCATAGCTGCCTATCAGCGTTTTTGTCTTTTTGCTTTTTGAGAGTTTCTTTTTTACTCTTTCGATATTTTCAATTCTGTCTTTTGCATCTTTCTTAGCTCTAATCGAACTATAAACTGATACTATCCTTCTATCATTGACTTAAGCGTATTGCCCTCAAAAGTAGATCCGGGAAATATCTGATACCCCAATGGCAGTCCTTCAGTTGTTGCCATTAAAGCAAGGATAATTTGAGGCTGATTAAATTTTAAATCCTTGCTATAACCATTATCCTTCAGTTCATCGGGTGTAAAACTTTCAAAGTACAATGTCGTACATTCGTAAAATACCACTCTTATCTTCTCTCTCAGCAAGTTTTCTGCTAACTGCCTTACAATAGCATTTATTCTTTCTACGCTCTTATCATCTATCAGATCCATCATTCTGTACACTGAATCAAGAGAAAAGCTTACCCCAAAGTCGCTCTCAAGTTTTCTGACCATGGCTTTTTTACTCGGCGGATCGGCTATTCTTCCCATAACAATGTGACAAAACTTGTTCAACGCATTCTCATGCGAGGCCGGCCTTGATATTGCCTCTTCAAAACCTATTTCTCTATATACTTCCCCGTAAATATCGTGTATTCCTGTTATTACGTCCTGAACGGCTTCAACTTCTTTTAGCTTTACATTATCAGGAACTTCTTCTTTCCTCTCTCTACTGCTTATGGCCATTTCAGCTAAATCTTCGGATCGAAACAATGAAGGCTCCCTTTCATTTTCTATCTTCGTCTTTATGTACTCAGCAAGATCTTTTAGTCTCTTGAGCTCATCTTCATCAAATTCTATCCCAACATGCCTTACTGTCTTCTGCTTTATCTTTTGACCATCGCGAACGCTCTCTACAAGATTGAGGCTGAGTTTTTTTAATTTTGCCTTTTTACCGCCGAAGTCGGGAAAATAGCGCCATCTCTGGGGTATTTTTTGGTTAATTTATATTTTATTCTTGACAAAAACAAAAATGATGATAAAATTTCTTCACTATATTTTATGCATATGGTCGAGTGCTTCGAAGTTAAATGTAAATAAAAAGGGGGTAAAAGAAATGAAGATATTAGTAAGAAATATTTCAATTGGAGTTATTGCGGGACTGCTGTTTAATACGACTTGTAGTGCGAACCCAGGAATACTAGAAGTAATAGAAGAACCGCTTGCTAAGCTAGAGAGACGGACTGCTGAAAATTCCTCAGATATGCAGCTTTTTCAACAAATCAAGCTGAGAGCGTCAGAAGTAGTAATTACGCCCGAGACTTCCTTGTCACAATTTAAAGAAGGTTTAGTTTTTTTATGTCAGCCTGTAGCGGCCGTGGATTATACGAATGAAAATATCCAACAGCTGCGCTCTGCACTTATTTCTAATCTTCATACAATCGACTCCGCTAGGGTTCTTGATCGTGATAGTTATTTTTTAAGAATAGCCGAAGTGTCAGAAAAAGTACGGAATGCGAAAGAAGACACAGAAATTGTAGCGTTCAGATCTGTTGTGAACTCATTAAAAACTGACAGCCGTTACACTGAACTCACGACATCTAATAAAGATAGATTTGGATTATCACGAAATATTGTACTACGTCAGTATGGTCCCTCCTGTTCAATGAACGCTCTATTTAATTTTTTGAGAAGTTGCCCTGAGGAAGAATTCGCAATGATTCGATCCAAGTGCTCGCCAGAAGTTGCATTGGCTTTAGATAACTTATTGACACGCAGTGGTAATTCGGTTGCTTTGATAGAGTCAGTTAACAGATTGGCTCCAAAGGGATTGTGGAGTATGCTATTAAAAAAATTCGGACAAACGCCACTTTATGGAATTTCTTATACCGTAGGTAGCGATAATAGTATCATCAATGGAGTAGCACCGTGGGAGTTACGGTCACTTCTATTAGAGTTTGGTTTAAATCTTGATGTTAGTTCAAAGAAACATTACCCAACATCAGAATATAGGTTTTCTGATGAAGATATACAAAAAATAGTGGGTGATTTATCTAACGGCGACTACATCGTTGTATTACAGACCCATTATGTATTTTTGAAAAAAACAAATAATGAGATTAGCGTTTATGATTCAGATGAAGAAAATGGAATAGAAGGGGAGCTTTTTGGCTTTTCATACTTTAATTATGAAGCAATAAATTACTTAGTAGAAATTGCTAATTATGGTGAGTATCAACCAATGCTTCAGTTTTTTAAGATTACAATTTAAAACATAGAAAATTCGATTTAGCATAAAGTATTCTAAGGCTCGTAGATTTACTGGCTTGATTCTTTCGGGTACTTTTTGCAATCTTAAAAAAAATATGTTTATAGGCCGCCAATTGCTTATATTTTACCCATTTTTGATTCTTTCCAATTCGTTCCATCGGTCATACAAGGATTCAAGTTTCGCTTTTAGCAAGTTTAATTCGGTTTGAAGCTTTTGGGAATTATCCCCATGTTTTTCAAAAAAATCCTGGCTTCCGAATGTTTTTTCAATTTCAGCTATATTTTCTTCTGTTTCAATGAGTTTGCCTTCTATAGTTTCAAGTTCTCTTTCTTCTGACCATTTTAATTTTTTGATGCCGATTTTTGAAGGTTCCTGGGGAAGTTTCGAAGATTTATCTTTTTCTTTTTGAAGTGTATTAGCCTGAGCAGTACGGATTTGTTTCTTTTCAAAATAGTATTCATAATTTCCGACATAGTAGTTGAGTTCTTTTTCTTCAAAGGCCAGAATGCTCGAGCATACTCGATTAAGAAAGTATCTATCATGGCTGACCAGGATGACGCATCCTCTAAACGATAACAGTGATTCTTCAAGTATTCTCAGGGTTTGCAGATCCAGGTCATTTGTAGGTTCGTCAAGTATCAGGAAATTGCCGCCATTTTTTAGTATTTTGGCCAGAATCAAACGCCCTTTCTCTCCGCCGGAAAGTTCAGAAATTCTGGTTCTGATTCTTGAATCCTCGAAAAGAAATCTTTTTAAATATGTCCATATCGTTACTCTTTCATCTCCTAATTTTACGAAGTCATAACCTCCGCCGATTTCCTCATAAACACTGTTTGATTCATTAAGCTTCAATCTTTCCTGATCTATGTAATTGAATTCAAGATTGGATGCTCTTTCTATAGTTCCGGATGTCGGAAGCAGTTCGCCTGTCAATGTTTTCAGAAAAGAGGTTTTCCCTGTTCCGTTCTTTCCTATAAGCCCGATTTTCATTCCTGGGTTAATGAGAAAATTAAAGTCTTTTAAAATCAGATTATTGCCATAAGAAATAGATACATTGGTAAATTCTGCGACTTTATCGCTCAGTTGGCGTGGCGGAGGTATAATCAGTTCGATATCGAGTTCCTTTTCCGGGGGAAGTTGACTTACCGCCTGATTAAACCTGTCAACCCGGCTATAGGACTTTGTTCCTCTGGCCTTGGGCATACGCCTGATCCAGCTGATTTCCCGCCTGATGAAACTTTTTCTTTTGTGTTCCATCTTTTCTTCAACCTCTATCCTTTTGGCTTTCCCTATCAGATAGTCGGAGTAGGAGCCGGGGTATGAGTAGAAATTACCATTTGCAAGTTCAATTACTCTAGTTGCCAGATTATCCAAAAAGTAACGGTCATGCGTTACAAAAATTATTGTGCCGTTGTAGGATTCTATATATTGCTCCAGCCATTCTACGGAGTCTGTGTCCAGATGGTTTGTTGGTTCATCAAGGATGAGTAAATCAGGTTCGCCTATTATCGCTTTTGCCAAAGAGGTTCTTCTTCTTTCGCCTCCCGACAATTCTGATACCTTTTTGTCTATTCCAGGGGCGTTGACTGCCTGCATTACTCTTTCAATCTTGTTTTTCAGATTCCAGCCGTCCAGCATCTTAATTTTATTCTCAATTATATGCTGTTCATTGGAGTCATGTGGTAGATTTTCGTATTCCCTAATCAGATCGGTAATGTTTGAAGCACCGTCTAAAACCGATTCATAAACGTTTTTGTTCGGATCAATGGTAAAGTCCTGTGAAAGGTATGACATTGTCAATCCCTTTCGCCTAATGACATTGCCGTTGTCAGGCTTTTCTATGCCTGCTACTATTTTAAGAAAGGTTGACTTCCCGCAGCCGTTTCTGCCAACAAGTCCAATTTTTTCTTTCTCATAAACCGCAAGCGAGCTGTTTTGTAAAACAACTTGATTCCCATACGAAACGCTTAAACTGTCAGCGCTGAAAACGACCGGTGTATTTTGTTCTGCCATAATTATTAACTGGTGTACATATTTATAAGTTTTTTTGTTTGCGTTATTAGAGATACAAGTACTATTGTACGTTTCTTAAGTAATTACCGGCATATTGCCTTAGTGCATTATCAAAGGTGTTATTTTTTTGTAAAAAAATACTATAATTAGCAATTGCTTCATTCTTATTGCCACAATGCTCGTTAATAAATCCCATAGAGAAATATAGATAATAATGTTCAGAGTTGAATTTTAAAACTGCTTCAATGAATATAATGACATCATTAGTTATCTTTTTGAGCTGTTCATCTTTTGCAATGTTTTTCATCCAGTAACTGCTTTTCTTATAAAGCTGAAGACTCTTTTTATAATTATTTTCCCACATATATAGGAAGGCTAAAGAAATGTTTTTTAGATGATATTTAATATCAGATTTATCAACAATATCAATTTTTAATAAACAGTTTTTAGCTTTCTCGATGTTCCTAAAATGAAAATTATAGATGGCCATTCTGAGTTGATAAGCTATGTTATCTTGGGAAACTTGCAGGTGTTTATTAGTTAGATCTAGAAATTGTCCAGCGTAACTATTAACAGATTCTTGAGTGATATTCAAAATCAAGTGATCGGTATAAATCTTAGTTATTTCAAAATCATAACAAAATGCTAAATGATCATTAATGCCTTGTAAGAACCTTTTTATATTTTTATTTTTTGACGAAATATGCTTTTCCCTTAGTTCTTTCAAAAATTCTATTGCCTTTGATAAATTTCTACTTAAAATGAAACTAATAGAAATAAGATATAAGCTTATGTCACTTATGTTGTTAACTACAACATTTTGATCGGTAAAGCTGTTCTCTTCTGAGGTAGTAAATTGCCTAGGTCCAATGTTGCCGAGAATGAATGATATTTCAGTATCTTTAAGTGCTCTCAAATTTAAATCTAAAACAGTGAAGCTGATATCCAGAAATCCTTTGACAGGTTTATTATTTAGCTTTCCTGTTTCAAAATTACCATGAATTATTATTTGTGCTTTTGTTTTCGTTAAAAAGGTGTGAGCATCTTTGTTGGATTTTATTAAGTGATTGAATGGAAGTTTCTTGCATATAACATTCGTCATTCCTACTCTGGATGGCAAATCTATTTTTACTCTTTCGAACAGATCTATAATATCAGAACAACATTCCCCATTTGCTTTATGCGGGGCAAATAAAATTCCAATTTCATTTTTCTTGAATTTTGGAGTTTTTCTGGCTATGAGCCAAATTATTGGTATTATCACTACCCCTATTAACCATATTATAGCAGATGATGTTATAATTGTTGGTTTGCTTATGGAAGGGATTGCTTCATAAAGAAGTGGGGATATTAGCTTGAAAATGCAAAAAAGAACACAAGAGAATAAAATAAGACATAATACTAAAAACCAACCAGTAGTTTTAGCATGCCAATATTTCAATAAAATCTTTAATATCTTAATCAAATTCATGGTAAGTATTTCTCACTCAAATCACCGTTGTATAAGGGCGTTGAGTTAACTATCGAGGTTGAATAGGCTTGGCTCAAGATTTTATTTTGCAATTTCATTTTTTGATAACTTCCAGCTTTCTGTGTTCATTTTCATGTATCTAAATAAACGGGTCAATATCAAGCCGTTTTTTGTTCTGTTTACTTAAAATAACACATAGCATCATTTTTTTTATAGCATCTCATTATTTTAGTTTTGCATTTTCACGAAAGGCTAGTTACCAGTATTCATGATGTCGGTTGACAATTCAATTTTAATTTCCGAAGAGTTCAGTAAAGTATGTGCCAGTTTCAAGCAGAACAGTCAAAAATAATTAATAACTGTAATATCAAAGGAAAATATTATCGCATAGATTTTATGTGTGAAAAAATTGCCGAGCTTGCCAGGCCAGGGCAATTTGTGCATGTTCAGATAAAAAATATGGGGGAGAGGCTGTTCAGAAGGCCATTTAGTATATTTGATGTGTCCGATGATGGCGTCCTTTCAATAATTTACAAAGTTGTAGGTTATGGTACATGTGTTTTGTCGGGGTTGAAAAATGGAGAAATATGTGACATTCTTGGGCCTCTTGGTAATAGCTACAGCATTCCGGAAATAGGTGAAACTCCAATTATTACTGCCGGCGGGTACGGAGCCGCATCAACGTATTTGTTGGCAAAGAACTCTCAGACAAAAGGGAAAGTGCTTTTGGGTGCAAAAAACAAAGACGAACTTATTTTGTGCGATGAATATAAGCGATTAGGATTTGATGTAGAAATAGCTACAGACGACGGAAGCTGTGGTTATTCTGGACTAGTTACAGACTTGCTTGCGTATTTTCTAAAAGAGGCAGGGATTAAGATTTACGGATGCGGCCCGAACTCGATGATGTACGCCATAACTAAAATGTTAAAGGGTACATCCAAAATAGCCGAATTAAGTTTGGATGAAAATATGTGCTGCGGTGTAGGGGCTTGTTTTGGCTGTGTAATAAAGGTGGTTGCAAAAAACGAAAAAGGCTGGGAATACAAAAGGTCATGCAATGAGGGGCCGGTGTTTAAGTCCAATGAAATTTATCTGGATTTTTGATTCTAAATTCCAGGTTTTAAATTGATTTAAACTGGTCATAGTTTTTATTACAATCAACAATCAACAATCAAATATGGCGAATTTAACGACAAATCTAGGGAAGTTGGTACTGACGAATCCGGTAATGACCGCTTCCGGCACTTTCGGGTACGGAGAAGAGTATGCGAAGTTTTATCCATTGAAACAGCTTGGAGCGGTTGTGGTCAAAGGTATTTCGCCGTTTCAGTGTCACGGAAACCCGATGCCGCGGATATGCGAGACCTCAAGCGGCATGCTTAACGCCATAGGTCTGCAGAATCCAGGTGTTGATAATTTTATAAACAAGCCCGAATATTTGCCGTTTCTTAGAAAAGCGGGGGCTGTTGTTATTGTAAACATTTGGGGTAAATCCGTGGAAGATTACTGCGCTGTCGCAGAAAAGCTTGACGGCGTGGAGGGAATAGCAGCGCTTGAGATAAACATTTCATGCCCGAACATAAAAGAGGGTGGAATTGCCTTCGGAACAGATCCTGTGTTGGCTGCAAAGGTCGTTTCTTCGGTAAGAAAAAAAACAAAGCTTCCAGTGATTACCAAATTAAGCCCGAATGTAACGAAAGTGTCCGAGTTTGCGAAGATTGTCGTGGGCGAGGGGGCGGATATGATTTCACTCATAAACACATATCCCGGAATGGCCATTGACATAGAGACCAGAAAATCTAGGATAGCGAATATTACTGGTGGTCTTAGCGGACCTGCGATAAAACCTATAGCCATAAAAATGGTTTACGAGACTGCAAATGCTGTCGATGTGCCGATAATTGGTATGGGCGGAATTTTTACGACCGCAGATGCAATAGAGTTCTTCCTTGCCGGAGCTGATGCTGTTGCCATAGGTACTGCTAACTTTATTGACCCGATGACCCCGATAAAAATCATTTCAGGAATCAACGAATACCTAGACTCTCATGGATACTCCGGTATAAAAGAACTGGTTGGAAATCTGGCCATATAAGTCATAGGATATCCTTTTTGTATTTGCTGCTGCCGATCTATCCTCGTGAATTGCAATTATCCGCATGTTACAGTAATTTGTTCTTTCTTTTTTAACTATGTAAATCAGCAATTCTCGATAATTTGAATATTTATTATCATTTATATTTGGAGATTATTTATGAGACCGGTACTGGTTGTAATGGCGGCGGGAATGGGAAGTCGCTATGGCGGACTTAAACAGATAGATCCTGTTGGTCCTAATTGTGAATCAATAATGGACTATTCTATCTATGATGCAGCAAAAACAGGTTTTGGCAAAGTTGTTTTTATTATCAGGCATGAGATAGAAAATGAGTTCAAAAGTGTAATAGGCAGCAAGTACAGAAACATAATTCCTGTGGAATATGCATTTCAAGAAAAAAGTTCTTTGCCTTTAGGTTATTCATGCTCGGAGGAGAGGAAAAAACCATGGGGCACAGGGCACGCTATTTTGATGGTAAAAGATATTGTTAAAGAGCCTTTCGCGGTTATAAATGCCGATGATTTTTACGGAAGAAAAGCATTTGAATTGATTTTTAATTGTCTCAGCAGTGCCAAGGATGAGGAATATCTTAATTACAGTATGGTTGGATTCCTTTTAAAAAATACTTTATCGGAGCACGGATATGTTTCCAGGGGCGTGTGTCGATGCGACGCTTCGGAATATCTTGAAAATGTGGTAGAAGTAATGCACATAGAACAGGATAATGGCGGAGCAAAATATCTGGACGAGAATGGGCGTTATAGTAAGTTGACAGGCAACGAAATTGTTTCGATGAATATGTGGGGGTTTACACCGTCTATTTTTGCGCGTCTGGAAAAGATGTTTATTGAGTTTCTGGAGCGTAATATTAATGATGTGAAGTCTGAATTTTATATTCCAAGCGTGGTAGATTCTTTGATCAAAAATGGAGAAGCAAAGGTTAAGGTTTTAAATAGTCCTGAGCGTTGGTTTGGGATAACCTACAAGGAGGACAAGCCAAATGTTGTTCTGGCTGTGAGAGGTCTTATAGAAAAAGGATTTTACCCTGAAAAGTTATTTAGTTAAAATCTGAGGGGTTTAAAGACAATACTATTTTTTCCTTCAGGAGAAGCTTCATTGACCTGAAAATTGAATGTTAGTTTTTTGTTAGTAGTTCTCCTGCTGATTTGTCCATTCCTGTGTATTGGTGTAGTTTCTCTTCCAGAGTGCGATGAAAAGCACTTTATGTTGATTCAAAAATGGAGGTTAATTATGTTTTTTCATAGTAATAGACTAGAAAAAAGCGTTGCCGTTCCTGATAGCGAATGTTATAAATATATCCGCGCCTCAAATTCAGGCAACCCAAACTTTATTGTTTGTACTATCGATCTGAATGGTAATAAATTGACAAAAAAAGTCACTAAAAATGAGTTCGACGAATTAATGTGCCGTTCAGTAGAATACTAAATAATACTTGTCAAAACTAATAGTTTAACTTGGCGTTGTCCCACTGCGGGACAACGTCTTTTTTTTTGACTAGACCAAGGTAGTTTATTCGCCTTCCTGTATTTTTTACGATTCGATAATGCAGTACATTAATTTCTTGGCTATTATGCGAAGTAACTGCATGAAATACAGCTTATTATTTGAGCAGGAGAATAAATTTCACAAAAAAAAGAGTTTTTTTAAATAAAAATGCTACACTGTTGGGCTGTAGCAACCAAAACTTATCTCTTAAGACTTTTGGAAATAATGTAAACTTAATTTTCAACTGCTGAGTTTTTGGTATATATGCCGTGATATAATCATATTTAATTACCTGTAAAGGGAGAACGTACAATGGGAAAATTAAAAGGGTCAACAGTAATTTTAATTTCTATGGGATGTGCTCTTGTTTTTGGTTTGACTGTAAATATCATAACTACCTGTTATGGTTTTAAGCAAGAGTATCTGGCTCTCGAGAAATTTGTAATAGCTCCGATCGGGGATGTATTTCTAAAATTGCTACTGGTTGCTATCGTTCCAATTGTATTTCTTGCTATCGCCGGGGGAATAATGGAGCTCGGTCAGGATAAAGATAAACTTAGGCGCGTCAGCATAAAAGCCGTAACCTACTACTTTTTAACGACACTGTTTGCTGTGATCATAGGAGTGGGGTTGGCATATCTTATAAAACCTGGAGCTACCGGACATCCAACTGCTCTTCTGGAGTTAAAGCACAATATGCAGTCTGTTAGCATGATAGATACTATTGTGAGCATGTTTCCTAAAAATATTTTTGCATCGTTAACTGAAGGAAATATGCTGCAGATTATGGTTTTTGCGATATTTTTTGGGATAGCTATAGTAGTTATGGGCGGCAAAGAATCTAACAGAGTTAAAGAGCTGGTACACTATTTCACTTCGGTAATGATCGAAATGATAAAAATTATAATGAAGTTTGCTCCAATCGGAGTGTTCTGTCTATTGGTAAAGGCGGTAGCAACTCAGGGATATTCTACAATCATAGGACTTGCCCTATATGTTATAACAATTTTAATAGGACTTGTTCTTCAGTTTGTTTTAGTCTATACCCCAATATTGATATTTGCGGCAAAAATTAATCCATTTACCTTTATAAAAAATATAGGAGAAGTTGCTGCCGTTGCATTTGCTACTTCCAGTTCTAAAGCGACTTTGCCTATATCCATGGAAGTTACGGAAAAAAGGTTCGGGGTAAGCCGCGATATGGTAAGATTTCTTATCCCCCTGGGAGCTTCAATCAACATGAACGGTGCGGCCATTATGCAGGGCGTAGGAATAATTTTTATTTCCCAGATATATCATGTTGATTTAAGTTTCCCAATGCTTTGCACTATTATTTTTACTGCGATATTCACTTCTGCTGGAGCGGCAGGCGTGCCCAGCGGTGCGACGATAATGCTTACTTCTATTTTGCTTATGGTAGGTATTCCAGCTGAAGGGATAGCTCTCATTATGGGGGTAGACAGAATAGTCGATATGTGCCGAACCGTAGTGAATATTTCAGGAGATATTGTCTGTGCAGTAGCCGTGGCTGAGAGCGAAGGGGCGGTAACCAAGAATTCACCGGCTGTAGATTAATCAATAATAGGTTTGTTCGCCGTCTTAAAATATTCTTAGATCTCGAATTCTCTCCTTTCTGTAGACCTTATTATTATTCGGTTCTTCTGCTTTTTTGCAGTTTTTTATACAAAAGCCACTTATTAAATAAAAAATAAAAAGAGGGATTATGAGATACAGAATGAAAAGAATTACACTAAACATCTCTATTCTGCTGGGAACATGGGGTTTGTTAGTAGTTCCCGCAACAATACAAGCGGGAGCAGGCGACCCGGTAACATTAGATCCCTCAATCATGAAAGTCTTTAAAATTTATATTCTACAAACTAAAAATGAAGTTATAGAAGCACATATAAACTTGTTAATGTACTATCTATCAAATAATAAACATCAAAACCGTTTAGGCCCCTTGTGCCGTAACCAGCCACTAGATGCCGCGCCGCTAAAATGGGGTATAACATGCAATATTGAAGGGGTTAAGACTTTTTTATTGTATGCTGCAGACGACAGATCTAGAATGCTCATGGCTCTGGATTTTTGCGAAGGATATAATGATTGGAATAGGTTGCAGCTAGGAGAGTGTTCTGAACAACAGATAATATTATACACAAATCAGAAGGAAGGGCACAGAACTGAATACATCGGAGACTACCTTTACGCCGCCGGCGTAAACGAAGCCGCATCCATTAAAGGAAAACATTTTCCATGGATGTGCGAGGATCTTTATACAAAGGAAAAATGGAAGCTTGCGCATAAGAAGAGCTTATTGAAATATACTGAGCAATCAGAAAGCTATCACCCGGTATACGTGAATTCATTAATCATGAAAAACGTTAAAATTTGCATTCCAGAAATAATGGAGAGCGACGACACTATAGCATTGCATTTCTTAATCATGGAAAATTTTCAATCCTGTATTCCAAATATAGAAAAAGAAGTCATGGAAGCACATATAAACTTGTTGATGTATTCTCTGGCAAAAAACAAACACCAAAACCGTTTGGACCCCATGTCCGATACCCCCTTAGATATCAGGCCGCTAAAATTGGTCGAAACGTGCAGCATGGAAGAGTTTAGAACATTTTTGAAAAATAGTGAAGACGACAGAGCTAAAATGCTTATGATACTGGATTTCTGCGAAGGGTATAATGATGGGGTAAGGCTATATGGCTTCGGAGAGTGCTCTGAACAACAGATAATATTATACGCAAACCAGAGTGAAAAACACAGGACAAAAGAGATCGGCAAGTACATCTATGCTGCAGGTGTAAACACAGCCACAGCTATAAAAAAAACATATTTTCCATGGGGAGAGGAGAGATTTTATACAAAGAAACAATGGGAGGATGCACACAGAAAGCTCTCACAAAAAGAAATACAAGAATTTGGGTTCTAGGAACTACCATATACAAAGCAAATTAATAGTCGAATAAATGTTGCAAATTGAAAGGAATTGCCTAAAATGTACTCCTAACGGCATGTTAATATTCGAAAACTATTTCGGTAATGGTATATGCTTAAAAAAAGATTGTTTCCATTTTGTTCTGTTATGGCGATAGTTATTTCGTTAGCTGGTTGCGGTAATAAAGAGGACGACGAACCTACAAAGTACATACCGCAGACCGGTCTAGAGAAATTGACCAATGAAGCAGCCGATGAAACTGCTAAACAAGCTGAAGTTAAGAAAAATCCTAACTTCTTTGTTGTTAAGGATATAGGTTGTAATACTGCTGAAGTTAGAGATTTGGACAGCCGGATTAGGCCTGTGTTAAAAAAACTATTAGTGGATGTGAAATTAGTTTCAGAATCTGGCGCTCCTGAAACAAAAATCGACGGCGAAATCGTGGAAAATCGGTTTGCATATGTGGCTAGCAAAATACTTGTGCCTAAGGACGGTGCGCCATTGCATGCAGCGCTACATGCTGCGGGTTTTAAACTGAGCCCTCGCTTAGGAGGTAAACCTACCATATGGAGCGGAGGCGCAACGATGTCGTTATTTAAATCTACCTCTTTAAGATCTTACTCATTAGTTATCAATATTGATACCAAAAAGCAGCAGATAGTCGTAGAGTCATATCGTTTAGGTTCAAAGTACGACCGACTGATGTAAAAGGAGAGTGCATGAAAAAGAAAACATTTTTCTTTGGTTTAATCTTTGCGATTGTTTTTTTTCTCGGGGTGGCTAGTGCATATGCGTTTGCAAAAGAAGGAAGTAAAGAGGGGAAAGATGCAGTGCGGGAAGAGGGGCAGGATCAGGCGCAAAATATAGATCATCTGCTAAAAGATATAGACGGTATTGCGCAAGTTGCCTTGAACAAACTCGTGCAAGCGGATGATCTGATGCAATTCGTTTCCGATACTCCTAAAAACGTGAAAGAATCTCTGGACAAGATAATAATTCAGCTTAAAGGTGTTTCGCCAGGGACGTATATATTTGAAGGAGTGAGAGCGGTTGTGACTGATACAAATAATATTATGGTCACGCAAACGAAGTCTTCGGGAAATTGCAGTTTGACTTTAACCTATTTAAACGGGCAGTTGGCGCTCAACGGGACTGCAAAAATGAGCGTGGGGAAATATGCCTGCAGTTCGGTAAATTTTACCATTAATGCGAACTTAAGCTACACTGGAACCGGACAAATCACTCTGCCGCTGATTGGAACCACGAACTTTACTTTGAATGGGGATACGAAAGATTTTGTTGGCACAGCCACGAAGAACATGACAATGGCAGGCAGGAGTCAAAACATAACTTTTACCATAACTAAGAGTACTTTTACTGGAGTTGGGAATTTTAATTTTCCAGTACTCGGGCAGACCGCAATTACTATCAAGGGGGATGAAAAACAGGCAAAAGCGGTTATTGAAGCTAAAAGTATTTCATTAGCCGGTGGCGCCACTATGTCAGTGCGGAATATTGAAATTGATTCTCAGGGTAATCTTTCGGCAACAGGGGATCTGTATTTAGGATCCTATAAATTTTCCAATGCAACGTTTAGCATTTCGTCCAATGGACAGGTTAATTTTAATGGTACAGCTACATTGAGTGTTGCCGGAATATCACAAGGATTCAATTTGCAATTTGATGGCACGAAAGTTACTGCAAAAAGCGGCACAGGCTTAAGTCTGGGAGGATATACTTTTGTCGGAGCGTATCTGGAAATTACATCTTCCGGGCAGGTCAGTTTATCAGGCGGTACTCTTAATAATTTTACCATAAATGGAGTTTCAGGAGGATTTACTCTAAAATACGATAATACAAAACTTGCTCTTTATGCTGAAGGTAACTTGGGTATTGGGCTTGGCGAGTACACTTACCCTATGGCCAGATTTAAGATTTCGGCTGGTGGTATACCTACTTTGGATGGCGTAGTTAGTAAAATATTCTCAATTGCGGGTATCTCCACAAATTATACTCTTAAATACGAAAACGGGGTTCTTTTTGCCGAAGGAACGGCCGGTATATCTTTGAGTAGTTATAATTTTGCCGGGGCAAAATTTACAATTTCTTCCAACGGTACAGTAAGTTTATCTGGTAACACTAGCAGCAACTTTACCGTTGCAGGCATAACTACCGGGTTTGCTTTGAAATTCGTGCAGGGCGTGATCTACGCCGAAAGTTCAGCGGGCATATCTCTCGGGAGTTACTCCTTCACCAATGCTAAATTAAAGATTTCTTCTATCGGCGGAATTAGCCTTAGCGGGACTACAACCAATAGTTTTAGTGTAGCTGGATCCAATGTCAGTTTTGCTCTAAAATTAGAAAATAGCGTACTTTCTGCTGAAAGCACGGGAGGGCTTTCACTGGGAAGCTATTCCTTTACCAGCGCAAAATTAAAGATTATCTCTGACGGAACGCTTTTGCTTGCCGGAAATACCGCAAATAATTTTACTGTCGGAGGAGTTAATGCCTCTTTTACGCTAAAACTACAAAATGCAACACTTTTTGCTGAAGGTGCTGCAGGAATTTCACTCGGCAGTTATAGATGGGAAGCGGCAAAGTTTAAGATTGCTTCAGGCGGAATACCGTCTTTGGACGGCCTCCTTACCAAAACACTCAATATCGGAGGGCTTAATGTTTCTTTTACACTCAAATATGCAAACTCAGAACTTTTTGCCGAAAGCACAAGCGGCCTCTCTTTAGGCAGCTATACTTTTACTAGCGCCAAGTTTAAAATCAGCTCTAATGGAACCGTGATGCTCGCCGGCAATACTAATAATAATTTTAATATTTATGGGGTAAATGCTGGGGTTACTCTGAAATATGAAAGCGCAACGCTATTTGCCGAAGGTGCGGCTGGGATTACGCTTGGCGGCTATACCTGGGAGTCAGCTAAATTCAAGATTTCATCTGGAGGAATTCCTTCGCTTGAAGGCAATCGCTCAAAAACTTTTTCAATCGGCGGAGCTTCAGTTACGCTTATGCTTAATAATGACGGCAACTCGCTTTATGCTGAAGGCGTTGGCAATATTTCTCTTGGCAACCGTACCTTTTCTAATACAAGGTTCAGGATTTCAAGCAGTGGCGGCGTTACAGCGACAGCCAACCAGAATTTTACTATCGCCGGGAAAAGCATTAACTTCAATCTTAATTTCATAAACGGCAGTTTTTCAGCTACAGGAACCTTCAATATAACTATCGCGGGTAACGGTTTTAATAATTGTACCGCTACTATTTCAAATAGCGGTGTAGTAACCGCTAACGGAAGCGCGTCTATCAGCGTGCCACATCCATGCTATCCTAAAGTTTGGAATGTATGTCATACTACTTATACAGCAACGCTGGAGTTTTTAAACGGAGAATTTAGTTACAGTTATTAAAATATATTGCAGGAGGAATCGCAGTGGCTAGGAAAATATTTTTGTTTTTATTTATGATTGGATTGATAACCTTTTGCGTTAAAGCGCGTGCAGCCAAGATACAAATGGGTGACCAGGCTTTTGAGGGTAAAGTAGTTGTTCATCAGGATGGTTCGGTCACGACCGAATCTACGGCAAAAGAAGTTGATGTTGAGGGACAAGGGAAAAAACGGTTGAAATTGAAATTTAAAGAAGGAAAATTGATGGTTGCTGATGAGCAGGGAGAGGAAATGGCGCTTGAGGAGGGTGGAAGGTTTAAGAAACGTTCTCTCATCAAGGAGCGCTCTGCTCAAACAGGCGATAAAAAAAATGTAACAACAGAAACATCTGAAACACAGCAAAAGGCTACCACAATAGAGCCAGTGCTGGGTAAAAAAACGGTGGTAAAAACGCAAAAAAAAGTTCAGGTCAAGGATGCAGACGCATCGAAACAACAGTCCTCTGTCCAAGAGAAGAAATTTATCAAGAAAGATAAGACGATAAAAACTAAGAAGCCAACAGTAAAGAAAACAACTCAAAAGAAAACTATTCTTTCCAAGAGCAATAAAAAAATAAAAAATGTAGAGAACGAAAAAGAATTAACAGAAGAAATAAAACAATAAAAAGGAGGCGGTATGGAAATTAAGGATTTAGGAAAGACGTCAACTGGGCTGCAGGCAAATGTAGCGGCATTGTTAAGTTATGTTTTTGGGTGGGTTACAGGGCTGATTTTCTTCTTTGTAGAGAAGGATAACAAATTTGTTAGGTTTCACGCGCTGCAGTCGGTTGTCGTATTTGGCGCACTTTCTGTCTTGGGTATTATTATTTCGATCTTATCTCAGTTTTTTATTATGCTGCACCTCTATTTTATTTCAAGACTTTTTTCAATGGCATCAAATTTGCTTCTTCTTGCAGGATTGATTCTTTGGGTTATTCTGATGATAAAAGCCTTTCAGGGCGAAAAATTCAAATTGCCGATTGCCGGCGATATTGTAGATAAAATGATTGAAAACAGCTCTGCAAAATAAAAACAAAAAACTTACAAATAAGGGGTTCTTTTGCATGGTGGCGGGGAGGGGAAGTACTCTTTTTTTTGTTATTCAGGTCAACTCTTTTTGACGATTTGAGGAACTAAATTCCCTTTTAACGCCCTCCCTATCAGCAAGGATACCGCGAAGAGGAGGATATCATGTTTTCCATCATTTTCTATTTTTACGTATGTGTCAGAAACTGACTATCTTAATAGCCATCGCTATTTACTCGAAATTTTACCCAAGTAAGCAATACCGCATAAATAAATACAATTAATATTGAACAAGAAGCAATTATGAGCTATACTCAGAAAACAGGAGGAACTCATAATGATAAAAATATCATTCACAGAATAGGAAG
>JAJXWI010000129.1 GCA_021781705.1 bacterium
AAGTCTTCCATGCATGCGTTCACGTGTTCAGGATGAAACTTCTTCATGATCAAACCCACATTTTGTTTTATAAAAATCAATCAGATTCAGAATTAATTTTAGCTTATAAAAGAACTACATAACGAGTCATTGTATATCATTCCAGTAAAAACAAAAACATAAGTTCGGAAAAATCTCTATTGTAGCTTATTCTTGCAAGTCTTATATTATGTATCTATAAATCATATTCTCTATATGGTTTAAGCGTGTATTGCGCTCAAAAACACCCAAGATATTAATTATTATGAGGTTGAGGTATAATCTCTAAGAGAAAATCAACACAAGCTACAGGATAGACAAAAATGAAGAGGACAATAATACTGATTCTCGACTCATTCGGCATCGGCTCCGCGGCAGATTCAGGAAAATACGGAGACAATGGTTCAGATACCCTGGGGCATATAGTAGAAAGGTGCGCAGAAGGAACAGCTTCAGGCACTGTGAAAAGAGAAAAGAAACCGCTAACCCTTCCAACCATGGCAAGGCTTGGCCTTGAAAAAGCTGCTGAAGCAAGCAGAGGAAAACCTCTAGCACATACACTGGGATACAAAGGAGAGATTGAGGGAGCATACGGTTATTGCATAGAAAAAAGCAAAGGGAAGGACACTCCCAGCGGACATTGGGAAATGACTGGGGTTCCAGTGATGTTTGACTGGGGTTATTTTCCGGAAACAATCCCCTGTTTTCCCGATAAACTTATCAATGAATTCATAAAAAGAACAGGTGTGCCTGGAATACTGGGGAACAAACACGCTTCCGGCACTGAAATTCTTGATGAATTGGGAGAAGAACATATCAAAACAGGCAAACCTATAGTTTATACTTCTGCTGACAGCGTATTTCAAATAGCGTGCCATGAAAAATATTTCGGGATTGATGCGTTATATAAAAGCTGTGACACCGCAAGAGAAATTTTAAATGAACTTGAAAAGGAGATAGGATGCATTGGAAGAGTCATAGCCAGACCATTTCTGGGAGAAAAGAAGGGGCAATTCTCAAGAACAGGAAATAGACATGATATTTCAGTCAAACCGCCAGAACCTACATTGCTTGATTCTCTGAAAAAAAATGGAGGGGAAGTCATATCTATCGGAAAAATCGCTGACATTTTTGCAGATTGCGGGATAACAAAGAAAATCAAGGCAACGGGATTGGATGATCTCTTCAATAAAACAGTCGACGAGCTAAAAATAGCAAAAGACAATACTTTAATTTTTACCAACTTTGTGGATTTTGATGCAAACTATGGACACCGAAGAGATATAACCGGCTACGCCTGGGCGCTTGAATATATTGACGGACGCCTGCCTGAGCTTGAAAAAATGCTTCAGACTGGAGACTTGGCAGTAATTGCTGCCGACCATGGTTGCGATCCGACATGGAAAGGGACAGATCACACTCGAGAACATATACCTTTGCTTATGTTTGGACCTGGAGTCAAACCTGTTGCGCTAGGCGGACGCCTAAGCTTTGCAGATATAGGCCAGACCATCGCAGAACATATGGGGCTGCCAAAACTCAATAATGGCATGGCTTGCGATATAACCTCATAAAAACGCATTCTGAATTTATATCCGACCACTATTTGAGTTCTATCTTTGTATCTGACAATTTCTTAGGTATGCCTGACGGAAATAAGGATTTTAGTTTGGGGTTTTCTACCCATGGGAACTTTAATCCATAGTGCCCGCATGTATCATTTACTCTGTTCTTATCCCGATGGAATTTTTAAGAATTCATAAATTTCGAAAGCGGCTCTGTTAATTGAAAAATGTAGCAGCCACTATAGTTGACAGCTGTTTTTAGTCAAATACGGCTAGATCAGCGCCTATAATGACCTTTCCTTTATATTTTGTATTAATTTCTTTAAGGAGCTCATCATCTGTGCTTCCCAAAGCGAGAATATGATACAAAATAAGTAATTTAGGTTTTGTTTTTGATGCCATATCGGCAAGTTCAAGTGTAGATGTGTGATTACTTAAGAAATACCGTTTCCAATAATCATTTGCCTTATTAAATTTATCTTGGCTATAAACTTCATGTATAAGAATATCTGCGCCTTCAGCATATTTTTTGATATTATCACATGGTCTGGTATCACCCGAAATAACAACAACTTTATCAGGTGTTGTAAATCTAAACCCATACGCATTAGGCCAAGTACCATGTTTTACCGGAAATGCTTCAACAGTTACGTTATTATCTTTGTATATAACACCCTCGCCCTGAATTTCATGAACAACCACATTGCGCCCTTTATCATTGATAGGTTCTCCGCTGTACAGGCGATAATCTATATCATCCCGGTACGCTTCCAGCAGGTTGTTTGTTAGTCTTTCTGTTCCAGTTGGTCCATATATCACTAAAGGTTCATCGCGCCCGGTCACCCATGGAGTTAATATTAAATCCGGATACCCTGCAGTATGATCAGAGTGAAGGTGAGTAAGAAAAACTTTTTTAAAGTTTTTAGCGCTCATGGCTTTAATTTTTCCACCGTATTCAGGCGATAGTTCCGCAGCTCTTCTGATAAGCCCCGGTCCAAAGTCAACAATATATGGTGTATCGTTCACCACAATGGCAATAGAAGAGCCCGAATGTTTTGGATTTGGAAGAGGTGTTCCGGTTCCAAGCAGAATAACTTTTGTATTCCCTTTGTTTTCTCCATTTGCCTGTAGAAAAATACAGTTTAGCAACATTGTTAGAATTACTAAGATTACATGTGCTTTTTTCATAGTTACATCCTTTTGTTGTTTTCTACTATATTTGTAGTTATTATACGGTAAAAACCTAAAAATCAAACTGCTTCAACATTAAAAAGGAGTGTTAAAAACAAAGTCATTAGATAAATACGCATCAAATAAATACGGCGATTGTAAAATTAACTATTTTTAGATATAATCATCCAAATGTTGTAATAAATGAAGCTCATATAGTCTTCAGTTAGTAATTCTTATTTCGAGGATAATATTTTATGAATTCAACGAGGGTACAGCATTATGAAATCGAAGTTTAGTATTTGCAGCTTTTTGTTGACAATAGCGGTTCTGGTTATATGCAGCGGGTGTGGAACTATGCGTCGTGCTGCTATCAAACAGGTTGGAAATGCGCTCTCCAGCGAAAAAACAATGGCTGTGATAAGTTCAGATAATGATCCTGATTTAATCTGGGAAGCAATGCCTTTTGCACTAAAAACCATGGAAGTGATGTTGGCGCAGGATCCTTCAAACAGTGATCTGAAGCTTGCGTTGGCAAGCGGATATATACAGTATGCCTATGGGCATCTTGCCCAGGAAGCCCAGATAACTGAGGATGTTGATTATAACACGTCAAAGCATTTATGGCATAGAACGTACAATCTCAGTTTGAGAGGAAGAGATTATGCCTTATCGGCGCTGGATCACCGTTATCCTGATTTCAGCAAGAAGGTAAGAACAGATACTAAGACAACA
>JAJXWI010000056.1 GCA_021781705.1 bacterium
AAGCCAGTTGTGGCTTTTACTTGATGAAAATGGCAAAAAAAATAATATTTTGAGAATTATTCAGCAATCATTAAGTAGCGTTCTCTTTTTAACATAAAAACTCCTTGTAATTTTGAAGTTATAGTTCTAGTTTACAAGAAACTTTAGAAAAAGTCAAGGCTTATAATTAGAAAAACTATAAGCAATCAAACAAGTCTTACTGACTATTTTTACTGTCTTTCAACCTCTGTATATCGTTTACCATTTCCATCCAACAATTCAGAAGGTTTGCCTTTGAGGTATTTATCAAAGAAGTTAACAAGGTAATCGTTAACAATTTTTGTTGACCGAAACCCATCGATTGTACCTACCTCACTTCCGACACGCACATCTTTAAACTCATCAATGAAATAGGAGAAAAGAGAAGCCTGTTTCAGCAATGCAGAATCAGAAAAGAACATGTGTCCGGCGTTTTTTACAATAAATATGTAAATGTCATTATTAAATGATTTTGCGCGTTGTTCAATATCGGGGAGCCACATCGATTTTGACAGTTTCTCTTCTTGAGTCGTTGGCTTTTCATTTTTTTTGACAGTAATCTCACTATGCATAAACATAAATGGCTTACTGAAAAGTTCTGTTATCTCCAAGCCGAAAAAGCACCCATCTATACTAATCCCAATTTTTACCCGCGGATCTGATTGACAAATTTTGGCAGCCGCTCCTCCGCCAAAAGAGTGTCCAAACATACCAATGTGTTCTAGATCAATACGTTGAAAAAATAGAGAGCTCTTATCATTGGCGAGCAGCTCGAGTTGATCAAGTATAAAACGCACGTCAGAAATCCAAATTTCAATTTCTTGATCAAAGTGTTTCTTTACTTCAATAAAAGCAGCATCTTTTGGTGTTCTTTCTTTGTAAGCGTCTATTCCATTAACAATTCGTCCGTCAGAATATTGGATAATGGAATAAGCATATGGATGACTTATACCAACAACAACATACCCATGACTTGCCAACTCTTCGCACTGAGCTGTATTACTATCACAAGTCCCTTGGTAGTTATGAGAAAAAATAATAACGGGGAATTGCCTTGCTTCTGCAGTCAAACTTGCATTGAGCTTAGCATAAGTATAGATCGGTCTTGATAGCCCAGACAAAATCCAGACAACTTTTTGATTTTTTTTGTAGTAGTCAACGAGGTATGGGGCATACGGTGTTATTGGCTTTTGACTCAACTTACTCTGAGCGGGGTACCAAATTTTCACCAAGAGCTCTCTGTTGGGATGTGCCGGATCGTTGTGTAATGTTTCTCTGCGCTTAGTATCAACCCAGTGATACGTTTTCACACCAACAGAATATTGGCCAGTTGGCCTGGAAAAGTAGAAAGGTGGCTGGACCCAAATAAGGTAGATCACAAAACTAGTGACTATAACGGCTGCCGTTGAAACAGCGTATAAAAGATATTTTGCAAAACGTCTTAAAACCAAATTCATGGGATACATCTTTTTAACCTTTTAGCGAAATTCTTGACTGAAATTTGCAAAAAAATGGAGAATTTTCCCCCAAGAATCTTTATTTGCTGAAGCTTGTGCTATTGGATTACCGCCAACTTCATACAATAAACCTATGACTGGATGCTGTTGCGGTTCGGTCATAATAGGAGCAAGGGAATGCAAAATCATATGGCCAGCATTATCATAACTCAAATGCTCTCTGATAATTCGAGAGTTACATGCGTTTAAACGCTGCATAATCAAATCACAATAAAGCGACGACGGCCATATTTTGTCATCCTTGCCAGAAATCAGAAGCATAGGGGATCGGGTATTTTCTACATTTATCATCGCCTTATTGAAATCTTCTTTATTGTTATACATCTTTCCTAAAAACAGTTTGGTTAAATTAACAGATTTTCGTGTTTCTAATTGCTTATACTCATCTTCTCTACTTGGCGAAGGAGCAATAGGAAGAGGATTTCCATTCAATGTCCAAGATGGCATTTCTTCATTAGGAACTCCTCCGTAAGTTACGGAACTGGGAACGACAGCCACAATTGAAGAAATTTCATTTGGAAATGTACTTGCTAAAAGTACAGCTAACTCACCGCCTCGTGATACTCCATACAAATGTATTTGTTTTGATTTTACGCAAGGTTGGATTCTAAGCCATCTAATAGCATTAAGAAAGTATTCTAGTGGAATATTTTCTAGATTTTTAGGTGCCCCATCAGCATTAAAGTATGCCAGAGCTAACGCAACATATCCCTCTTGAGCAAATATTTGTGCTACAGTTTCATAAAAACCGCCACATGATCCATGTAATACGATAATGGCATGACGAGGCTCAGAAGTGTTTGGAAGAAAAAGCTTAGCAATAACCCCATTTTCTCTAATATCTCGTACACTAACCATGACAGTATCCTTTCCAAGACACTATGTTTCGTCAATAAATGATTCCACACCAAAAGCAGTTATATTCTCCGTCATTGGAAAACTTCCACGACCTGGATGAATAACATAAATATGATCTGATTGCACATTGTCTTATATCGTCTCCCTTTAGGATTCAGATCTACGACTTAAATATGACATTCATAACAAGTTCATGAATAGCTAAAGACTCGTCAATATTAAACTTCATTGCTGAAGAAAAGCGTTCTGCAAAACTGAGAAGTTTAGAAGCTTTATCAACATCAAATTTGTATTCTTTTAATATTTCTTGATCAAATATTTCCGGGTTTGCCAAATCTTTAAAGCTTATACCGAGAGACATCTGGAAGACTTCGGAAAACCAAACATATATTGCATTTATGGCCTTTTCTCTCTTGAGAAGATACGACGATGCTACAGCACCTTCAAACGCAGCACTAAATTGTTTCTTTTCTGAAGAATCCATTTCTGATGTTTTTTCAAGCTCATCTTTCCACTCTTCAGAAATCTCCTCCTGTGCATCATTATTAAGCGAAGAAAAAACATCCCCCAGTGATGTTATTATCGAGTCTGCTTTGGCAATTGAGCGTTCTGACAACAACAAACCATTTAATATCGAAAACAGCGTTTCAGAATGATTAAAATCATAAGTTGTTTTGTTTGTAACCACGGAAATAAGCTGACATCTCGAAAGGATTGTAGGTAAAAGCATTTTACGATTACCTGTGACCAGGATAAAGTTACTGTTTTTCGGAGGTTCCTCAAGTGTTTTTAAGAAAGCATTCTGTGCTTCCGTAACCAGCCTGTCAGCTTCAAATACAATTCCTATTTTTTTTGCATCAGAGACCATAGACGAGTAATAAAACCTGGATTGAAACCATCTCATGGTATTGGGTTCATTCTCTTTCCCTATAGTTATTCTTCTTGATTTGGAAGCCGGTTCCAGTTTATATAAGTCCTGGTAAGTGCCTTTTCCCATAGAAATGCATCTGCCGCAAATCCCGCAGGGGAAAGTTTCACCTTTAGCAGTGCAGGTAAAAATTCCGGCTAATAAATATGCAAAAGATTTTCTTGTCTCAGAATCATCACTATAAACAAGATATGCGTGAGCAAGTCTATTATTAGTTCTTGCTGCCTTTAGGGAATCAACCACATAAGGAAAATTTTTACTAAAATATTCTAAATTCATCTCGCAGCAAGGTTATTATTTTGTTATGGATCAACTGGACACCGAGATCGGCAGGAACAACTCTATACCGTTTTGAGTTTTCTTTTGCAAGCGCTAGAAAGGATTTTCTTACCATCGTGTGAAAATCAATCCCCTGCTCTTCAAATCTGTCTTTCTTAACGTCTCCCGACTCTCTAAAATCAGCCCTTTTTAAGCCAATTTCGGGATCAATATCCAAAAGGATCGTAAGATCAGGAACCAAATTACAAGTTGAAAAATTATTTAGGATTTCTATCTCTTTTTTCCCAAGCCCTCTGGCTATTCCCTGATAAACAACAGAAGAGTCCGCATATCTGTCGCATACAACTACCTTCCCTAAATCAAGAGCAGGCTTAATTTTCTCATATACGTGCTGAGCACGCGCAGCCTGGAAAAGTAGAGCCTCAGTTCTTACTGAAAGTATATTATTCAAATCTGTATCTTTTAGGATCGCCCTGATTTTCTCGGCAAAAACAGTTCCTCCCGGTTCTCTGGTCTTAATATATGAGATCTTATTACTCTCAAAAACATTGCACAACAGTTCAACTTGAGTTGACTTACCGGCTCCCTCCGGCCCTTCAAAAGTAATAAACAGGCCTTTTTCGTTTCTCATTCTTTAAATTGGTTTTTTGTTAATTTGCAATTTTTCATTAATAAGATACCATAATTCGAACGATATTAAAAGATCAAAAATCACTTAAACCTTAAGGAAATGGAAGGGAAGGGGAAATGAAAAAAGTATTAGCAATGGCATTAATGTCTTGCACGTCGGTTACCATAATAATGGCATTAATGTCTTGCACATCAGTTCCTATATGCAAACCGCTTCCTAAAGGCTTTGTATATGTCCGAGATATAATACCTGACATTGTTCTTGAAATGCGTTACTGTTCAAGCAGAAACTTTACAGGCCAACCTGTTGATGGTTACATAAAACCCAAAGCAATATTAACAGTTGAAGCGGCAGAAAGCCTTAAAAAAGTTCAAGCCGAATTAAGAGAATACGGGTTGAGTCTTAAAATATTTGATGCTTACAGGCCGCAACAAGCGGTCGACTGTTTCGTTAAATGGGCGAATAGACCTGAAGATCATAAAACCAAAGCATTATATTATCCTAATGAGGCAAAAGAAGACCTGTTTAAACATGAGTACATTTCGGCTAAGTCAGGACACACCAGAGGAAGCACTGTTGACCTTACACTAGTGTATATAAAAGAGAAAAAAAGTATTGTAAAACTTGATATGGGAAGCCCATTCGATTATTTCGGAAAAGAATCATGGGGAACTTATGCAAACATTACGCCTCAACAGAGAGCTAATAGGCTTCTTTTAAAAACGATAATGGAAAAATATGGGTTCAATCCTTATCCATATGAATGGTGGCATTTTACGTTAAAAGACGAGCCATTTCCGGATACTTACTTTAATTTCCCAATTGAATAAAACACATAGACACAAGTTCAGAAACGAACGACGATTGTGTTTATCCATAGCTTAATTCCCTACCCTGCTTTAAACCATTTTTAGGCTCAATTAAGATAGTAAAGTTTTATATGGAGGGACGTCGGATGAAAGTCCGACGGGCTGCTAGCGCTATATAAATAAAAATCCAGGAAACCTATTAGGCATTCTCGGACGATCAAGTTTAATCAGCAGATTTTTTGAATATAGTGAGCCATTTCTACTATTTTAGCAAGCTCTTCTGCTCTTGCTATGTAGGCATAGTCTCCAAGAGCGCCTCTGTAAATAGCCGGCATTTCCTTATGCAGAACAGTATAGTCGTCGAATTTTTTCAGAACATCGTCGTGTGAGTTTGCATAAGATTTATCATTCTTTCTGCCAATATAGGCACAGTGATATTTTCTATTGTAATCGAGTTTATTGTTACCGTTTACAACAAGATCAGCCCAGGCTTTGAAAACGTCTGTATCGCAAGCATAATTGAACATGTCGATGGTGAGACCTCCTGGAGGTCTCATATTAACTTCAAGCGGGATAAGTTCTCCTTTGGGAGTGTGAAAAAATTCCAGATGAAAAAATCTTTCTTTTACACCGAAAGCCTTTAAACATTTTTTCCCAGCATCTTCAAGAGCTTTTGGAATATCCAGGACTGAGTGATAGTAGATGTTGGAGTCTTCATTTACGATATCCATTACTCCCTTATTAAACACATGGGAAGTGCAAAAGAGCGGGTTAGAATTTTGGTCTGCAAGCCCATCAAACGAATGAATTGTGCCGTTTATGAATTCTTCTATGATATAAGGGATGTTGGAGATTCTTGAAAAAACATCTTCTAATTCGGCATTATTTTGTATCTTGTGCGTGTTTGCAGCGCCGACTCCGGCATCCGGTTTTACTACAACCGGATATCCTATTTCCTTGCAGAAAACCTTTGCTTCCTTAAGAGAGTTTACGATTCTTCCCTTTGCTACCCTGAGCCCTATGCTCTGATAGATTTTTTTCATCTCAGATTTACATCTGATGAATCTCATGTCTTTATTGCGAAGCCCGGGAATGTTAAAGTCGTCCCTGAGTTTTGCCTCTGTTTCAAGCCAATATTCGCTGTGTGAGTCAAGAACTGAAATTTTACCGTATTTGTGAATAAAAAATTCGATACCTTTGGCAAGTTCATCATAATTGTGGAGATTATTCACTCTGTAATATTCACTCAAGCTATCCTTTAAAGTTTGATGAATTTGTGCGTGTGGCTCATCATCCAGTCCCAGAGTATTTGCTCCTATATTTTTGAGCGCAACTGCGAAAGTTTTGAAGTTGGTGGGAAAGTGAGGAGATAATAGGACTACATTTTTCATGAACCTGTTTCTACTATTTTTTGTTTTTGGGTTAAAAGGCGTTAAAGTGATTATAGAATATTCTTTGATATTGTAAAGGATGATTATCGTATGGATTCTCTTCAAAGTAAAATAAATACCATTTATATTTTTGGTGATAGCCTGCATGATACTGGTAATTTAAAAAGGCTGACAAACGGCAAAATTCCATCCGAAGCGTATTTTCGGGGGCATTTTTCAAATGGTCCGATGTATAGTGAATATCTTGCCGACATTATTGCTGAGAATACGGGCAAACCCGTAAAGGTAAATAATTATGCGATAGGCGGAGCGCTTACTGCATATATCAATGGGTATGTCTCGACAGCACTTAGTTTACAAGCTCAAATTGAGTCTAAAAAGTTTGCTTTTAAAGAAACAGACTTGCTAATACTGGGTGGCGGTTCTAACAACTATGTGTTTTGTATAGATTTTAAGTTCCCTTTTATTCATCTTAAGAGAATTAGCAAGCTGGTCAATGATCTAAGGCTGTGTATTGACAAGGTCCTGGAAATGGGAGCGAAAAATGTTATTCTTTTCAATATGCCGGATCTTTTCATGGCGCCTGTAAAGCATAGACTAGGCTTTATTTTTAGGCGATTTATTATGCCTGCGTTTTCCAAGTCTATAGTTAGAGCAAATGAAAAAATAGAAGCGTTTGCAAAGGATCTGAAAAATAAGGGAATACAGATAAAAATTTTTGATATCTATGGTTTGCTTTTGGATGCTTTTGAATCGCCGCAAAAATTCGGATTCAAATACTCTGATTCCTGCATTATTCCAGGTTTGGGAAGGTATAGCGGCGAGGTTAGTAAACAGAGAAAGCACGAAGATTATTTATTTTGGGACTATGTTCATCCTACTACGAAAGCCCACAAGCTTATTGCTCTTTATCTTGTGAATTTATTGAAAGAGATTTAACTTGAATATTGAAGTATTATTTATATATTCAGGATCGTACCTACACCTTAAAAATAGGAAATATGAAAAAACGAAAAATAATATACACAGGACCTTTTGATCCCTGTTTGTGCGATGGTGTTTCTGCCAGCACTTTTGATTTATTAGGATTTTTAAAAGAAGAAGGGCATGAAGTTTCAATAACTTCTTTCATGCACAACTGCGAATTTTCCGTAGAATCCTTACAATGCTTCATTAAAGATAATAGCATTAAAGATCTCTCTTTTGAAAATAATAAATTGCATTACACTCATAGCGGGATTGATGTAAATATAGAATATTTATCTTACGACAGACAGCAAGTACTGCAGTGTCATCCTGAAGTGTTAAAAAGGTATCTTGCAGAAGTTAATAAAAATAAAGAATCATATTTTATTTCAGCTGATTGTGATTTTTCCGCATTGATGGCGCTGACAGTATCGGGAAATGACTTTGTCCATTATGTTCGCTCTCCTATCTTCGTTGTTAATACCTATAAAAATGCGCCACTACTAAAAAATATTCTAAAAGGTAAAAAAGTTATTGTAAATAGTGAGTTTTCTAGAAGAAAGATAGAAGAAGAGTTGGGGGTCTTTTCTTCTTTTGTTCTGCCGCCTTTCATTAGTTCTAGACGCTTTAGCTTTAGGCAACTCGGCGATGTCAGGCATCATAACCGGAATATTGGATACTATTCGGCTGGTAAGCATAAGGGCGATGAAATTGTGGGCCGCCTAATAGAGAGACTGCCGGATTGCAATTTTATAATTATGGGTGCGGGAGCCTACGACATGAGTCTGAAAAAAAATAATTCTTGTTTGGTAGGAAAAACTGTAGATTTGGGAAAATTTTATAATGAAATATCTGTAATGTTGGTTCCCTCCACATGTCCAGAAGGCTATTCTAGAGTAGTACTGGAGTCTGCATTTAATGGAATTCCTGTTATTGCAAGTCGTATGGGGGGGATACCGGAAGCTGCCGGAGATAGTGGAATTTTAGTAGATATGAATGGAACGCTTGAGGAAATAGTTGAAAGGTATGTTGAAAAGATTAATGGTTTGTTTGCTTCCCCTGTTCAATATGAGTCTTATAGGAACAAAGCATGGAATAGAGGAATATGTTATCAGAAAGATATTTGCCGATTAACGAGAGACTTTGCAGATAAATTTTTCTGAGTTTGTAAAAAAACTTACCTGCTTTGATGTTTTTATAGTGAAGGAACAAATGGGACTTCGGAAATTTCAGGAAGTCTTGAGTAGGCATCTACTTCTATATTGTTTTCTTTTTTACCAAGGTAATGAAAACCCAGTCCCGCTATCATGGCACCATTATCGCCGCAGTATTCTCTTTCAGTAAGCAGGAACTTTATTTTAGGAATTCTTCTTTCAAGTTCTGTCCGGAGCAGGGAGTTTTGAGCTACTCCTCCGCAAAGAACAACTGAGTTGCATTTGAACTTTAATGCCGCTTTAATGGTTTTCATGCATAGCACATCTACTACGGCGTATTGATACGAGGCAACTGTATCAAAGAGCAGTGTATCTTTCAGATTGTTAATTCCATATTTGTCCAGATGATGAAGAAGAGATGTTTTAAGTCCGCTGAAGCTGAAATTAAACAGGTTTTCTTCGGAAAGAGGTTTTCCTGCGGCTCCCGTAAGAGATCTTGGAAAGTGAAAAGCCTGATGATTTCCCATTTTGGAGAGCTTGTCTATTATCGGCCCTCCCGGATATCCCAAATTCAAGATTTTTGCGCCCTTGTCAAGCGCTTCTCCTGCGGCATCATCAATTGTTGTCCCGACTATTCTTGCAGTTCTGTCTTTGTCTATTAGTACAAGTGCGGTGTGACCTCCGGAAACAACCAGTGCAAGAATGGGGTACGCTTTTATATTGCTTAGTACAGAGATGTTTTCATTAAGAAAGGCGCCGTAAATGTGCGCGATGAAATGATTTATTCCGACAAGTGGAATATGTCTATTGAAGCATATTCCTCGTGCAAAAGTAAGACCGACAAGCAGCGCTGGCATGAGTCCTGGGCCATTGGTAACCGCGACAGCTTCAATATCTTTGATTGTCAACTTCGAATCTTTCAAGGCCTGATTTGTTACTGGAATTATTGCGGTTACGTGTTCCCGTGCCGCGAGTTCAGGAACCACTCCGCCGAATACGGCGTGCTTAGCGATTTGGGAAGAAACGACATTCGATAGAACTTTATGCCCATCAGCTACGATAGATACCGAAGTTTCATCGCAGCTTGTTTCAATACCTAAGATAAGAGTCATACAAAAACCTTATTCAGCCGCAGACAAAATTACGCAGGCGTTTGTTCCCCCGAAAGCGAAACTGTTGCTGAGCGCATGTTTAATCCTGACATTATGGATAGTTTTTTTCGGAAGGTTTGCCCATGAAAATTCTTCTTCTGGTTCATCCAGGTTTACATTCGGAGATATAAAGCCTTTGTCTATCATTTGCGAACAAAAAATAATTTCAACAGATCCTGTCGCGCCAATCATATGCCCTGTCATGGATTTTGTACTGTTTATAGCAACTTTCGGGTTTGTTTCATAGAAAACAGATTTTAATGCCGCCATTTCGATGGGGTCTCCAGCAGGAGTCGCCGTTCCATGCGTATTGATATAGTCTATATCTGACGGCTTGAGATTTGCATCCTGCAATGCGGCAAGCATGACCTGAGCAGATGATTCTGAGTCAGGGAATACCATGTCTGTAGTATTGCTGTTTGCTCCGCTTCCTGATATTTTCGCTATGCTTTTTGCGTTTCGGTTAGCGGCGTGTTCTTCTGTTTCAAGTACAAGTATTCCAGCCCCAGCGGCCACGACAAATCCATCTCTTCTCTTATCGAAAGGTCTGCTTGCTTTTTCAGGGATCTCATTCCAGTTTCTGGAAATTGCTCTCATTGCGTCAAAACCAAGAGCCTGAATCCAGTTTACCTCTTCGGTTCCTCCTGTGAGAACGATATCGTAAAGTCCGGTCTGCAGAAGTCTGGCAGCTAGCATAACGGAATGCGCACCGCTTGCGCACGCAGAACTTATCGCATAACTCTCACCTTTAATTCCAAAAATGAGGGATATGTTTGCAACTGCGGATAATGGCATAACTTTTGGTATTGTGAAAGGTGAAACTCTTTTTGATTTATGAGTTTCTTCGAGTGTTTTAGCGCCATCATAAACAGGCATGTGAGCACTACCACCATGTCCAAGAACAATAGCCACTCGTCTGTGGCGTAAAGAATCTGTCTCAAGTCCGGCTTCTTTTAACGCTTCATAGGCTGCCACCGTCCCCATTATTGCGTGCGGAGTCATATATCTATAGCTCTTTTTATCAAGAATAGGGCATTCCAGTTTTGTATCGTCAATAATTCCACCTACGTGGCTCTCAATTCCCTTTTCTTTCCACTCAGGAACAAATGAAATACCGCTCTTTCCATTTCTTAAGGCCTCCTCATTTATGGCAAGACCGGCTCCTAGCGGAGTAACCAACCCCCTTCCAGTGATGACAACGTTATTTCTCATTAGATTTTAGCCTTTCTGATTTTGGTATTAACACTTACAATATACTGGTGCGAAACTTGAATGTCCAATATCGAATATAGAACCAATACTGATATTGAAATATAATTAATGTTTTATTATTTAAGAGTATCAAAAAAAGTTTCTAGTTTAATTATTTTTTTTATGGATTCAACATTACACCCTGTCATATATAACCCGTTTTCAACATCTCCTGCCCATGTCGCGAGAAGCGCCTTTGCAATACAAAATGGAACTTTGGAAGGATTGCAGGTTCTTAGACAATGATATGGGCATGAAAACTTTTCTTTTTTCCCTGCAAGCACTCTTTCAACTAGAGGGGTTTTTAACACTCTAACGGGAAGCCCTACAGGACTTTTAATAATGACAACATCTTTTTTTCGTGCTTTAACATAGACTTCCTTGCTTTTTATATCCATGCCGGCTTCTTCTGTGCCAATAAAAAAAGTTCCTATCTGGACACCGTCATATCCCATTTTTAGGAATTTTTCTATATCTTCCCGTGATGCGACTTCTTCCGCGGCCAATACGGGTACATTGTAACCAAACGACTTCAATACTTCTTTTATTTCGGTAAAAAGGATTTCCATGGAGCATGTGTCAGTGTGTTCAATTTGTTTGAGTGTAAATCCTAGATGACCTCCACATTTTGCTCCTTCAACTATTACTGCATCAGGCGCTCTATTATATTTCCTTTTCCATGCCGAAAGAAGGACGTTCAAGGCCCTGCCGCTGGAAATTACCGGAATAAGAGCAATATTTGCATTCTCTACATATTCCGGAAGAGAAATAGGGAGTCCCGCCCCTGAGATAATGAAATCTATGCCTTCGGCAACTGCTGCCCTGTTGATCTCTTCATAGTTCGACATTGCGACCATGGCATTTATCCCCAAGGAGCCTTCGCTTTCAGTCAGCTTTCTTGCTCTGCGAATTTCGTCAATCAGTACCCTGTTTGATTCCTGGATGAAATCTGTCTTGGACTTTTCTATATCGCCTAGCCCGACACTTGCGATAGTGCCGTATCCTCCGAGTTTTATGGTTTCAGAAGCCAAATTAGAGTTACCAACACGAACACCCATACCCGCTTGAATAACCGGATACATTGCTCGCAGGTGTCTAATTTTTAGTTCAGGCAGGTTCATGTTTTTTTAAAGTACTTTTAACCGTTTTGGCTGGAATGACCGATAAGATTTAAGAATTCTGCCCTTGTTGCCGCAGATTTCATGAATAGCCCCAACATTGAAGACGTTATCATTTTCGAGTGTTGCTTTTCAACCCCGCGCATTGTCATGCACATGTGCTGGGCTTCTATTACGATACCAACGCCCATAGCATCAACTTTTTCAATAATAACTTCTCCTATCTGTTTTGAAAGCCTTTCTTGTATTTGCAGTCTTCTAGCGAAAACATCGACAATCTTTGCCAGCTTGCTTACGCCTATTATTTTCTTTTTAGGGAGGTATCCTATGTGGCATTTACCATAAAACGGTAAAAGGTGATGTTCGCAGAGACTGTAAAACTCAATGTTTTTGAGGATTATCATGTCATGACTTTCCGCATCATAAATCGCATCGTTTATGATTTCGTCTATGTTCTCAGTATAACCTTTTGTCAAAAATTTCAGACTTTTCGCAACACGGTGCGGCGTGTTCAATAATCCTTGCCTCTCCGGGTCTTCACCTATTTTTAACAATAACTGTTTTATCAAATTTTCCATACACTTTTATGGTTGACTTTGTTTATAAAACTTAAAGTTAGCAGTTTTTGATGTTTTAATCATATCTACACTACCCATGTGCGGTAAAATTACCATAGCAGTTCAGATCTTCTTCTTGGTTTCTCCGCTGCGCAATCCTCATTTTAAAATGATGACATCATTTCTACAACTTTTACAGTTTTTAGCTAAAAACTGCTATAATTTTATTTTATTGTGTCATTTTTAGCGGAAAGACCGTTTACTTTTCCCATGCCTGAGAAAAAAATATTTTTAACTTTTTTCGTCTTGTAGTTTTTAACTCTAGAAAAAGTATATTGTCTCTAGTTGGCAATTAGCAACACGGGAAAACCCGGGAAACTTTAGATATAATTTGAGTTTTGAAAATCAGGTTATTATGTTCATGAAAGAATCAGATGCCGAAAAATTGATTGAAGTATCTTCTCTATCCGTAGATTTTTCTTCAGGAAAGGAAACTATTTCAGCTGTTGATAATATTTCTTTTTCTATAAACAGAGGAGAAATAGTAGCGCTAGTTGGCGAAAGCGGATGTGGAAAAAGTGTTACTTGTCTTTCTCTAGCCAGATTGGTAGAAGAAGCTGCCGTGAGCTATTCAAAAGGTGAAATTAAGTTTTACGATCAAGGTACTGTTTTAAATATTACTGATTTGCCTCAGAATAAATTAAGAAACATTCGTGGAAAAAAGATAGCTTACATTTTTCAGGAACCCTCAACTTCTCTCAATCCTGTCATGAAAGTAGGTGAGCAATTAGCCGAAAGTATTATGGCTCACGATAATGATGATGATTTGGATGTAGATTCTGAAGTAATTTCATTACTGAAACTTGTTGGTATTCCCGAACCGGAAAAAAGGCTTAATGCCTATCCATGCCATTTTAGCGGCGGAATGCAGCAGAGAGTTATGATTGCTATGGCGATTGCTGGTAATCCTGAAATTTTGGTCGCAGATGAACCCACAACTTCACTGGATGTAACTATACAGGCTCAAATGATTGAACTCTTCAGAAAAATAAGGGATGAAAAGGGCATGGCGATATTGCTGGTAACTCACAATCTCGGGATTGTGGCTGATATTGCAGATAGAGTTATGGTTATGTACGCCGGGCACATAGTGGAATCATGCAGCAAGCAGAAAATATTCATCGCTGCAATGCATCCTTATACGCTGGCGCTGCTTAAGGCCATCCCTAAGCTGGGCAGGGGCAGAGTAAGACTGGAGAGCATTCCTGGAGTCCTTCATAATTACAACAAAGAGTATCGTGGCTGCAGATTTGCAGAAAGGTGCTTATTGATGAAGAATCTTGCAGCGGAAAAGTCGGATCTGTGCGTAAAGAAAGTTCCTGAAGAGAGGATGATCTTCCCCGAACATAAATGCATGTGTCATTATACTCACGGTTAAAAGTCTTGGAATTTTTAAGGGCAATAATAGTTTTTAAAAATTTTACGGGAATTTATAAAAACTCCTTATGGTACCTGCGGTCTTCCGGGTTATAACAATAGCATGAACATACATAGGCAATGACTCTTTCAGTATATGAAACAAGTTGTCTTGCTAAAAAAAGCTCTTTACTCTTAATTTTAAGTACATTAAAAATAATGGAGGTGCTAGAAAGTTTTTAAACTTTCATGTTTGCCGTATCTTAGCATTATAAAATATTAAAATTAAAGTAGAAATTATCATAGGAAAACATTATGGGAAAAAACATTTTTTTTATCCTGCTTGTTTCACTATATCTGCCTGCTATTAATTTATTATCATGGGACTCGAATGCAGATTATAAAAAACTCTCAACGCATACTTTTCTATCTATACGAGGCTACGAAATTTTAGGATCAGAAGTAATGTTTTTGTCACCTCAAATGGATACCAGCCTTCTCCTGGGGACACTTGATGAAATGAAACGTGAGGAAAACTGGGGGGAGTTCCTCTCTGGTTCTGTTGCACCTGACAATCAATCAAGGAATCTTACACTGTACCAGGATCATTTTTGGGATCCGGACACTGATGAGAATTACTCCTTCACAAACTTGGAAAATGTATACAGCCAGGAATATCACACAGTCCTTGGTAACTTATTTAAAAATTTCTTGGCATATATAGGAGACACGGCAGAAACTAGAGTGAGAGAATACTTTGCTGAAGCGGTATACTTGTGGAAAGTAAGTGAACGCGCAAGGGCCCTTTATTATTTGGGGATGGCTTCTCATTACCTGGAAGACATATGTTGCCCCGTGCACGCAACCAATACCATAGGTGTGTTGGATTATAAAGGGCAACATTTGGAATTTGAAAAATTCGTAGAACAGATAAAAGAAAATTATACAATAGGTTCAACGGACATTAAGGTTGATACTCCTGAACGAGATCCGCTGGATCGCTCCTGGTATCTAAAGGTTATTAAAGCCAAATATATAGCCGATGTTCTGAGAGAGTTAAGCGTTGCGTGCGGGAAAAATTCAAAAAGTATTATAGACGATTATTATACAGATGGAATCCAATTTGGAGAACCTGTATTTAACAATGCCGCAATATCCACAATGGCAACCGCTCAAAAAGCCGAAAGTATTCTTATTTTCGCATTTGTATGCGCTGTTAATACAGGTAGTACACCTTCAGCAGATAAAATTATATTTGACGTAACAATTTCTACTAGAGACGGATCCTGGGGAAAGGATTATTACGGAACTGACAATGCTATCTTTTGGGGAATTGAATTTAAAGATGGAAGGCGTCGTGAACAATACTGCGGCAGAAAGAGTCATAAAATGGGCGGGAGAGATTCATATTCCATGAAAATTACAGGGGAAACAGGACAAGATGTGCGCAAAATGTGGGTGAGAAAAGCCAGGATACTGTCATTTTGTACAGGTTGGATACCAATGGTGGAGGACAACTGGTATCCTATTTTGATATCATTAACAAGTTCTGATAAGGGCGTTAATTTCTTAGCTGAAACGCACAACTGGATAAAAGGAAATGAAGGAATTGTCTTTGATATTGATGAAACAGAAATCCACACTCCAATGCCCTTAAAAAATAGAAAAAAAAGCGCAATCCTTCCTTAAGAGCTATAGAAAAACAGCTACATTCAATAGTGAAATATAACCATTAAGTACTAGGAAAAAGCAGATAAAATGAAACTTATGTTTGAGTGCCAGCGTTAGAGGAATGTCGTGCTGGAAAAGGGGTAATAGCCAACAGTTTTCTCGGCATATCGTGAAGAAGGAGATATATTATCATGAACAAGGTTAGCTTTGGACACAGTTTTGCATTTAAGCTTAGCTTATATATCATAACGAGCGTTGTCCTTATTTTTCAGTTGGTTTTGATCCATAACTACTATGTGTCCAGAAATACTATTATGGAAAATATTACGGAATATGCCCAAACCCTAGCCATTTCGACTAATAGGGAGATCGGCAAGGTATTGTCTGGAGCTCAACAAATTGCAAAGGATCTGTCATGCATTTTAGAGTATAGCGCATTCACCCAAAAGGAGCTTGTGGAATCATTAAAGAACGTCGTAGCAAATAATAACAATATTTATGGTTGTTCGATATCCTTTGAACCCTATCTTTTTGATAAAACAAAATACTATTTCAGTTCCTATTTCTACAAGCCAGGTGGTGTTATAAAAAGTTTTTCCAATAATGAAGAGTACAATTATTTCAAATGGGATTGGTATACGATTCCCAAGGAATTAAATAAGGGAGCAT
>JAJXWI010000130.1 GCA_021781705.1 bacterium
ATTATAATGGTGGACTGATTGGAATAAAAGGCAAAAGATACGGAAGAGGCTACAAGATAATTAGCCGTTTACATAAACATAAGGAAACAGATTAAGGCTAAATTTTGTGCCAAGAAAATCCAAAGGCAAAAAGACCATTGGGCTTTCTTGGCACTATTATATAATACTGTAGCAACAGTTAAGAACAAACCTTGACACAGTTTAAATTACACCCCCTAGCAACAACTAACGTTTGAGACGCTGCTGACGTCCCGGCTTCATCATCTTCATTGCCATGCCGAAACACCTCCTTCTGAAGTCCATATCATTTTCATCGTCTCGTTTACCCCATCCGGTTCCTGGTCCTCCACCGCCACCGCAGCTTTGAGCTATCCTTGTAGCTGCATTCAGATAACCCAAATATAAGGATGCTGCAACCGAACATAGATTTGCAGAATTTTCTGCTACATTTTCGATAAGTGAGCCATCGAATATTTCGCCAACTGTCCTATCCAAGAAATCTCTTTGGCTCGGAGATAAAGAGTTTCGAAGTTCACCATATTTAGATAGACGACTTTTCATATCAAGTGCTGCCATGTGAAAACCGAGTGAGCCAAATTCATGGCTGACTTTAAGATTCACTTTCGGAGCAATCTCTTTGTATTTCGCTTTAATCACCTGATATTTACCTTCTGCCTTTGCCGTTTTTTCTACAGCCAAAGCAGTTTTCTGTTCTTCTGAACTTCTCTTTTCTTCGGCTTCATGGGCTTTTGCTTCCAATTCTGCCTTCCGTTGTTCCGCATCATGGAGCTTGCTTTCTGCAACTTTTAGCTTATCTGCCTTGTCAATTATTTTTTCTTCTGTTTTCTTGATTTCGGCATTAATTTGTGAAAGTTTGCGGTCTGCCTCTTCCTTAGAAATCTTTCCTGCAGCAAGGTCTCTATTGAGCTTTTTAATCTCCTGTTCTAGGTCTGCCTTATGAGTTTCAAGGTTCTTGATCATCGTAGCTAAAGCCTTCAGACGAGCAGCAGAGTGCTTGATTTCCCTGCTAAGTGAAGCAATAATTCCACGCTGATTGGTAATCGTTGAATTTTGCTGTTCGATGGTTTTGATGTTTTCTCGAACCTCTTCTTCCTTCTCCTGAGCATCCTTCCAGAGCTTCCTGCGATATTCTTCTGTGGTACGATGAACTGCACCGGTTTCCTTGATGCTGTCCCCTCGTTCCATACCATACTTCAAACCTACCTCATCTGCATATTCGGTATGAAGGTTTTCCATATACTTTGATAAAGCATCTCTGCTGTCAACTCCACCCATGAAAGTCTTTATAAAAGAAAACCTATTTTTCTCCGTAAGAGGCAAAACCGTACAATGTACGTGTGGGTTCGCTTCATCCAGATGAACGACAAAAGCAGCAATATTTTGCTCTCCATATTTTTTACACATGAAGGCATACGCATCCTTTGCCCATGCTTCAATTTCCGGCATTCTCTTCAAGTCAGAATTGTCGGCTCCATGTTCCCAATCCACCTCCTGATTACCAAAAGCCAGGTTTCTCATTACCTCTCGGTTGCCACCCAAGATAAAGTTTGCGACAGTCCTGTACTTTGGATCCAGTCCCTGGTCAATGTATTTTTTGTTGGGGTTTACAATGCCACGTGAATCCAAATTTTTCTGTATTCTCTGGTTGATGGTTTTGAACTTATTTACTTCTGTCACTACCCCACCTTTACCCACTTCGAAGTTCAGATGTTCTCTTGAAGGGTCATAATTCCATCTGGCTTTCTGCGCCCTTTCGCAATCATCTAAACGGCGAAGGTGTTCGTTGCCTTGTGAAGACGAGAACCCTTTACTGGGTCTCATATCAATAACGTTTTTTGCTCCGCTCATGATTATCTATTTTAAAAAGAAAGGTTCTTAGGGAAGTATTCCCTGAGCCTAATACCCCCACGGCTTGCCGCACGAATGTCAAAACGTTTTACTTAACGTTTTTGGGGATTTCAGGGTGTTTTTCTAAAACCCCGTATTAGGCTACAGGGATGTAGTACATTCCCCTCTCATGCGCAAGCGCATTTGTAAAAGAACCTTACTTTGAAATTATACTTAATTTGTTATGTGAATAACTTTGTTTCTCCAGAAGAGATATGTGGCAAAGGCGAAGGGAGCTGTAAAAGCTTTCTCTGAGCCATCTTGTCAAGTTCTTCTTTACTAAGACTCATAACTATAATAGTCGGATTTACTGAGACCATTTTAGCCGAGAGAATCTGTTTGATATCGATTACATTCATTTGTTGAAGAGACTTCAAAAAAGAGACAACTGTCGGACGAGTCCATTTCCAGTCTTTGCAAAGTTGAGAAATGTAGTTGCGTTTCAGTTCTCCTTTTTCAAGACCATCAATATGCCGGGATAGCAAATATCTAAAAGCCTTGATTCTCGAAAAACGCTTTGGACTCACTATTACGTAATCATTGCCCAAAAAGTCCATTACCTCAAAAGGAATATGTATTGAGTATTTCTTTTCGATTGGAAGCCTAGTTTCGATAACGTTGCTTTGAGCATTTTTTGCATTAATGATGTCTCTGAATCTTGTTTTATTTTGGTATTCCATAAAATGACTAAATATTTACATATTAAAATAATAATAAATAAATGTAACATGAACATATCACGCTGCATTTCGATAAATCTCGTTCCATTCTCGAAACTCTCTTACAACGTGTCTGAGAGATTCTTTTGAACCACCCTGTCCATGTCCTACGAACTTTGGAAAAATAGCTCCTGCGCCCAATGCATTCGGAACCAATCAGGAGCCTTCCATCTATCAGGATGAGAGTAACAGAAACAGCTGCCGATAATGAAAATATAATCTTCTTCTGATTCAAACAAGTAAGAACATTCTCAGCTATACGATAGTTGAAAAGCAGAAAGGTACATAACAGATTTACCATTATCAAATTGTAAGGAGTTTGCGATGGGAGAAAAAGTAGATTTTTCTCCCACGCATTCCAAAGACAACTGCCCATTCCGGCTTTATCCATTTTCAAGAATGAAGAAGCTTCTCCAATCAAATGATTTGCTCTAACTGCAGAGAGGGTTGTTTCGTAATCAACATACTGAACAGCCAAAAGAACCATCACAAAAATAAGTGTAAAAAGTTTTCTTGCGCTGATGCTAGTTTTCATCTTTTCGTAGTACCACGAAAGAAAGGATACTACTTTCTTCCCGACAGAATCATATAAACCAACACATACCTTCAAGGTGGTCTTATAAATTGGTCCATCGACATTTTCATTTTTCCCTTCAAGGCAACAAGCTCCTTCTTGCAGCCTTCTACAACATCTACCGATGTTTGAAACTTCGGATGGCTATTGCGTCTGACCAGGAGAGATGCTATAGCCATCATACCCAATAAATGATTTTTTATCTTCATATTATTTCTAATTAATTATAAACCGCTGCAAAAGTATAAAATTTTGAAGATCGGAA
>JAJXWI010000131.1 GCA_021781705.1 bacterium
GGTCGTTCTTGTCAACAGTTTTCAACCCTTCTACGGATAATATTCCTTTACTAGCTAGCAGTTTTGCAGTTTCTTCCGGAATGGAAAGAGTTTCGGCAAGAGATTTTATAATCTCGTTAAGTTTTTTCCCGAAAGTAGAATCTTCTTCTGCCGGAAGAATATTCATTTTCATTCCCAAAAGCTGCCCGGCAAGCCGTGCATTTTGCCAATTTCTACCTATTGCCAGCTTGATCTGATCCTTATCTACATAGGCATTAATCACACCATTTACCTGGTCTATTTCAACCCTTTGAGGAACTGCAGGCTGCATGGCATTTGTTACATATTGGGCAAGATTCTCGTCAAATCTTATTATGTCTATTCTTTCCCCGCCGAGTTCTGTAGTAATGTTTTTAACTCTGCTTCCTCTAACGCCTATGCACGCACCAATAGGGTCAACCCTTTGGTCTTTACTTATTACAGAAACTTTAGCTCTCGCTCCCGGATCTCTGGCTATCCCTTTTATTTCAACTATGTTGTCGGATATTTCCGAAACTTCTCTTTCGAAGAGTTTTTTAAGAAAATTCCTACTGGTCCTTGTAAGTCTCAGACTTGGCCCCGAACCAGAAGTGTCTATATCCTTTAGTAAAGCGTTTACCCTTTCTCCTGCTATAAAGTTGTCTCCGGGAATTTTATCTTTAAACTCAATTATTCCTTCCGCTTTCTGAAAATCTAAAATTATGTTCCCGCCCTCAAACCTTCTAACAATGCCGCTTACAATTTCACCTATACTGCCTTTAAATTCTTCATAAACTCTGCTTTTCTCTGCCTTTTTAAGCTGTTGAAGCATTGTCTGCTTTGCCGTTTGCGCCGCAATTCTACCAAATTCCTGATGAGGAATCTCTCTTGATACTATTTCGCCCACTTTTGCATCAGGATTAAGAGCCTTAGCCTCATCAATGTTTATGTTTTCTCCGCCTGTAGTACCATCTGTTACAACCATATCTACCCAGGCCGTAATTTTTCCCGTGTATTTATTCACGGTTACTCTGATTTCTTTGCCGTATTCTATGCTTTTTCTACCGGCGGAAGCAAGAGATTTTTCCAGAGCTTCAATTAACTCATCCCTGCTTATCCCCCTTTCCTGTTCTACATATTCCAATAAGCTAAGAAGTTCATTTGCAGCCATTTTTTCAGCTCCTACCTTGATTATTAAAACTACAATAATGTTTAAAAAAAATAAGTGGGCTGTCACCCACCGTCTTCCATTATGACACTAAAAATTACACTAATATAACTAAAGTCATTCTTATTACAATTGAAAGTTTGCTTGATTTTTTTCTATTTTGATGCGATAATACTCATCTTGATTTTCTATTAAGTTTTTTTGTTGTTAATTACTAATTTAAATATCACTAAAAATTCTAATGAAAGGTTAAAGCAAATATGTCTGAAACAAAATCAGCGGCGAAAAGAATTCTAACGAGCGAAAAAGCCAGAGCAAGGCACAAATCCCGTAACTCTGCTTTAAAAACAGTAGAGAAGAAGCTTAGAAAAGCTGTTCCGGAAACTGAAAGCAAAGCCAAAGAAATGTATGGCAAAGTCAGCGGAATGCTTGACAAGGCTGTAAAAAGCGGAACTATTCACAAGAATAAAGCCAACAGGAAAAAATCTCGTCTGGCTCATGTTGCAAATTCCATCAAAAAGTAATTCTTTAAAAAAGAGCCTGACTTTGCAAAGTTAAGGCTCTTTTTTTTTTATGATAGACTTCCATTCTCACACAAATTTTAGTTATTGTGCGGACAAAGACATAGACCTTTCTGACTACAAGAAGGAGATTGATAAAAATCCTATTCTTGATGGTGTATGTATTACAGACCACGGAATGTCTATTTATTTCCCGAATGAAGTTGCATGGACCTGGGAATTTATCAGAAATGAATATGTTCTTGACCAGCACATTGATAAGGGAAATGCTAGGCTAGAAGAGTATATTAATTTATTTTCCGAGTATAAGAATTCATCCATCCATTGCGGACTCGAAGTAGAAATGTCCGAAAATGGACGCTTGATATATGATCCTTTTTATCGTAACAGATTAATACCGTTAATAGGCAGTGTTCATTTTCTCTTCAGCTCAAAGAAATATGGATTTTCTTTGTGTGACATACTAAATGAGTGGACTTATCATACAGAAAGGCTCATTTGTTCAGGAATAGATATACTTGCCCATCCGTTTAGATGGATATGCGGCCAGTCGCCGGTAGATTATCGACTTGTAGAACAAATTGTAAAGTGCGCCCACAAAGAAGGTGTAGCTCTTGAAATAAATGGACATAACGTGACCCTTCCAATTTATGACGCCGATAAGGCCATGCTGAATATCGCTGCCGAAATAGGCGCAAAAGTATCTTTTGGGGTCGATGCCCACCGAAAGGAAAATATTGGAGATTTTTCTTACCACATGAAGTTATTAAACGATTGCGGACTTAATATAAGAGACATCAACCTTTTGTCTCGAAAAGAATTATATGAAAAACACGGTAGACAGTTAGCTACATGACCATTTTTAAGTTTTATCTTCACAAAAAAATAGCTCTTGCTTCCTTCTCATTGGCCTGTTGCTTTATAGTTTTTGTTTCATGCGATAATTCTTATGACAATGATGGGAAGCATCCCTTTTTTGTTAAAGCTGAAAACTTTTACAATGATGGTAAATATGATGAATCCATCCCTCTTTACCAGAAATATCTTGATATCAATCCAAAATCGTCAAGAGCCAATTATCGGCTTGCTAATATTTTTCAACAGAAAAAAAATTATATAAGAGCTGTTTTCTATTACGAAAAATATTTGACATTAAAGCCCAATAGCAGCGACAAAGAAATTATAGAAAAGTGGATTCAAGCTTCAAAAGAGTCTCTTTCAAAACAGCTATCCGAACAATACCCCGACTCTTCTCGAGTTAATGCTGATAAAGCAGAAATGGCCACTCTAAAAAAAGAAAACGAACAATTGCAAAGTCTTATATTAAAACAAAAGGGTGAATCACCAGCCACTCCTCAAGCTCCCGTGATTGAAACAGCTTCTGATAATGTCAAAAAGGAAAAATACCCTTTGACTGTAAAGTATTATACTGTTCAGGAGGGGGACAGCTTTCAAAAAATATCCAGAAGATTCTACGGTTCTTCAAAATATTACAAACTCCTTATTGATGCTAATAAAGATACGCTGAAAGGGTCAACAGTATTAAAAATTGGCAATAAAATTATTATCCCTTCCATTACTCCAAACACTACACCTGGACGGTAAGAAGCTCAGTAAAGTATCTAGCAGTTTGACGGGCTTTGCCCCAAACTGCTAGATATTTATAGGAAAGCGCTCATTTTTCTCTCGGAAATTATTCTTAATGAAGAGATATTATCAAAAGGGAAAAACAA
>JAJXWI010000057.1 GCA_021781705.1 bacterium
TGAGTCTCATATTTGGCACAGCTTTCCATAAGACAGTTTCCTGGATTGCTACGCTAAGGCATTGACACGAAATAATAATTACAATTAATGCGGTTTAATAACATAGTTCCAGTTCCCCTTGAAATTGTTTTCTCTAATGTTCAGAGCTTCATAGTCATAGTCTGAAACTTTAATTCCGTCTGGGTATTTTCTTTTATCTAAGGTTGCTTTTATTTTTAATCCTGTCGTTGTTTTTGTTGAGGCGATTAGATTAACTATGACCTGATAAGATATTAATGGCTTGCCTCGCCAATTCATGGAGATATAGGAAAACATTCTGTGCTCGACTTTATTCCATTTACTGGTACCTGGAGGAAGATGCGAAACATGGATCGTCAATCCGATTTCACTGGAAAGCTTTTGTAATTCCACTTTCCATAAGCGACTCCTAGAACCATTACTTCCTCCTCCGTCCGCGGTAATAAAAAGTTCACGTGCTTCAGGATACTCTTCCTTGCCCATTTTTAGCCACCATTTACGTATCGTTTCCACGGCGAACTCTGCTGTATCATGGTCAATTCCAACATTAACCCATCCTTCATTTTTGCTTACATCATATACTCCATACGGAATGGCTCTACCCAGTTCAGGAATTATAAAATCATGTACACGTACATTCTCAGGCTTTGATTTAGGACAATAAACTTTTCCATTATTTTTAAAGTCGCCTACAAGTTCCTTCTTCTTGGTATCCACTGAAATTACAGGCTGATTATTCAATTGAAACTCCTTAGCTTTTTCGCTGATATATTCAAATTGAGCATTTCGGTCGGGATCTTGAGATGACACTTCTTTTGATTTTCTATTAGATTGAAGAGTATATCCCATGTTCTTTAATAGTCTTGATATCAGAGTTCTGCTAGTCTTGTGTCCTTGCTTATTCATTTGTATTGAAAGAATTCTAAGGCTTTTATTTACCCATCTCAATGGATTCATTGGATTTCCACTGGTATGTGGTTCTATTAGCCTATCCAAGTCCGAAATTAGAGTGCTATCCTGTTTTTCTGCTAATGTTCTTCCCGCTCCAACTTTTCGCTGCCTCTCATTCGATAGCACTGAGGCCTCTGGATTTTTAAGCTCCTTTATTCCGGCATATATGGCAGGCCTGGAAAGTCTTGATGCTTTAGATACCTGGCTTATCCCTCCAAATCCAATACTCATTGCTAAGCTAGCTGCTACAGAGCGACGACTCTTTTCATTTAGAGTATCCGAGACTCCATTAAAAAATAATTTCAGATCCATCCTTATTCTCCTGTTTCAAATGATTACATCGAGAATATAGCATTGCTTTTAAAATGTAATAGTTATTTTATGACGATTCCTAAGCCATATAAATGGGGCAAAAAAAATATTAGTAACAGATTTAGACTGTTTTTCTGATACCACTGTCAACGAATTTAACGAATGGGTGGAGTGGGAGACTGGAGACTGCGGGCGGAAGGAATTTAAAATTCAAAATTTTATCCCCCTCTGGCTGTTTCTCTAAATTAGCCAAATTCGTTGACGAATAAATTTGATTTTTTTTAAAATCTCACTTTATATCTGTAAATTTAAAATTATATTTTAGATATGCAAGCTTATATAAAAAGAATAATAGATAGTCACGTCAAAAAGGCGCTTTCTTTTTTCCCAGCGGTTGCGATACTGGGGCCTCGGCAATGCGGGAAGTCTACTCTGGCTCACAAAATTATAGAAGAATTTGGGCCCTCCATTTTTCTTGATCTTGAAAGAGAATCTGATTTAAGAAAATTAACCGACCCTGATTTGTTTTTATCCGCACATTCCGGGAAATTAATTTGCCTCGATGAGGTACAAAGGAAACCTGAATTATTTTCTACATTGCGTGTTCTAATAGATGAAGATAGACGTAACGGACGGTTTTTGATACTTGGTTCTGCTTCCAGAGAGTTATTAAAGCAAAGTTCTGAATCTCTTGCCGGAAGAATATGCTATCTGGAACTGACACCATTTTTAATTCCTGAACTTGAGAAACAAAAATCCAGAATATCTGATATTTTTGAACTTCTGCTTAAAGGAGGATTTCCGGAAAGTATTCTACCTTGTGAAAAAGAAAAGAGCATGCTGTGGAGAGAAAACTTCATAAGAACTTTTCTTGAACGAGACATTCACCTATTCGGATTTAATATTTCGCCCACAACAATGCATAAATTATGGACAATGCTGGCGCATACCCATGGGCAAACAGCAAACTATTCAAAATTAGCATCATCACTAGGGATTACCTCCCCTACGGTCAAAAGCTACATTGAAATATTAGCTGAAACTTACATGATAAGGGTTCTTCCTCCGTTTGAAGCAAACTTAAAAAAGCGATTGATAAAAGCTCCTAAAGTTTATATTCGCGATTCTGGAATACTTCATGCATTACTAGAAATCGAGACTATGGATAATCTTATTGGGCATCCCGTATTCGGCATGTCATGGGAAGGTTTTTGTATTGAAAATATTTTGTCTTCTATTTCTGACAAATGGAAAGCATCTTTTTACAGAACATCCTCAGGAAATGAATTGGATTTGGTGCTGGAAAAAGGCAAACATAGAATAGCCTTGGAATTCAAAGCTTCAAAAGCTCCAATTGTTACTAAAGGATTTTGGATATCATTGGATGAGCTTCAAATCACACAAAGTTTTATTGTGGCGCCTGTTGACTCTGCATATCCCATAAAAGAAAATGTCCAAGTATCGCCAATAAAGAACACTATTAAGTTTTTGAACGATTTGCAGTAGGCCGTACCACTGTCAACGAATTTAACGAATGGGTGGAGACTGGAGACTGGAGCCTGGCGGGCGGGGGGAATTTAAAATTAAGAATTAAGAATTTTATTTTCCTCTATTTGGTTTCGCAAAATTCGTTGACGAAAGAGGTTGAAGTGTGAAGAAGTTATGGTATCGTAATGCAGGTTACCGTAACAAGTATTACACAAATAGAATTCCTGGGGAGCATATGAGATTTTACGGCAGAGAAAATGAGATTAAGCTACTAGATGACATAAGACTTCAGTCACAATCCGGCGCAAAAATGTCATTCATAGTTGGCAGAAGGCGTATTGGCAAAACAGCCTTAATCAAAGAAGGTTATAAGAATAGCAAATTTATTTATCTTTTCATTTCTAAAAAAAATGAAGTTCTTCTTTGCGAAGAGTTTATTCCCGCAATCGAAGCAGTGACAAAAGATAAAATTCTTGGTAAATTCACAAAGTTCTCAGATTTATTTGCCTATTTGATGAAACTTTCTAAGAAAGATCAATTCACGCTTGCGATTGACGAATTTCAGGAGTTCGAAAGAGTTAACAGCTCTGTATATTCAGAGATGCAAAATATTTGGGATGCAAATAAGAATGAATCAAAAATGAATCTGATTCTATGCGGCTCCATATATTCAATGATGAAAAAAATATTTGAGAATAACAAGGAACCACTTTTCGGACGAGCTGATAAAAAAATATATTTAGAACCTTTCAGTGTAAATGTGTTAAAACAAATTCTGCTGGATAACTGTCCTGAGGTTTCAGCGGAGGACATACTGACTTTTTACACTGTAACAGGCGGCATTGCTAAGTATGTAGAACTGCTTATCAATGAAAAAGCGATTACAAAGGAAGCGATTATAAATTATATTTTTTCCGAAAATTCTATATTTCTTGAAGAAGGCAAGAATATACTTATTGAGGAATTTGGAAAGGAGTACGGTACATATTTCTCTATCCTGTCCCTGCTCTCAAACTCTAAAACATCCAGAAGCGAGATTGAATCCATCCTAGAGAAAGATATAGGAGGATATCTTGATAAGCTTGAAAATGAATATTCCGTAATTAAAAAAGTAAAGCCAATCCTGGCAAAGCCTTCATCACGAGTTCAAAAATACTACATAGATGACAATTTTCTAAGTTTTTGGTTTAGGTATATATATTCATACAGTTCTGCTATTGAAATCAAAAGCTTTGATTTAATTAAAAACTTCGTTAGAAAAGATATTAGGACGTATTCTGGGCGGATGCTTGAAAAATATCTTATTGAGAAATTAGCTTTAACTAAAGCTTACACTCAGATAGGATCATATTGGGAAACAGGAAATCAAAATCAAATAGATATTGTAGCCTTGAACGAGTTTGAAAAAAAAGCATTAATAGCTGAGGTAAAACTCAACCCAAAAAAGATAAGTCTTTCTGATTTAAAATATAAAGCAATTAATCTCACAGATAAACTTAAAAAATATTCCGTCGAATATAGAGGGTTTTCTATAGAAGATCTATGAAGGAAGGCAGCGGACTGTAGGAATTTCAAAATTCAAAATTCCTTCTCACCTTTCTGGCTTGATATAAAACGCATGGCTGAATGAATCTCCCTGCCATAAGAAAACGCGGCGCCCTCGGCGAGGTCGCCCTACCTTGGGAAAATACAAAATTAGGTAGGGACAGATCGCCGAGCTGTCCGTTTTGTTTGACGCATACTGCTATAGCAGGATCATTTTTGCCACAGAGGAGGGAAACGATTCATTCCTTGTGTCGTTGTGTCTTTGTGTGATAAAATCAACCAATGTGAAACCCGAAATTTTAGTTGATTTTACTTCAGTTGTTTCGCCAAATTCGTAAAATTCGGTGACATAAAAATGAAAATAGCTATTGAATCATTTTGGGTGCATACAAAAGAGCTTGCAGCTAATTATTAGTTGCAAATCTGTATTTTAATACTAATATTAGGTTATAACAGCAATAAAAATGTTAAAGCATAGTAAGAAATTAGGGTCTGCAATATGTTTGAATCAGAAGTTCAACGAAAGATAGAAGATTTCAGGGAGTTAGGATTGCTTCCGTATATTCGGCGCAACAACATTGTTCATACGTCTGAAAGTTCTGTATCCACAGTAATCGGCGCACGCAGGGTTGGAAAAAGCTGCAGGCTTAAACAGGTCATAGACGATCTGATCCGTGATAGATTTATTGATTCAGTAGAACAAGCTTGCGTGCTTGACTTTGACAATCCCATATTAGCATCAGCGCAAGCTCATGAACTAATAAAAATACAGGAAGTTTTTTTTAAGATATCTCCCAGTTTCACTCTAAAGACACCATTAGTTTTTGTATTAGATGAAATACATAAGATAGTCGGGTGGGAGCAGTACGTAATAGATTTGTCTAGAAATCCGTATTGGAAAGTTTTTGTAAGCGGATCTTCTTCAAAATTGCTGGCAGATGAGATTTCAACTGAATTAAGAGGTAAGTCTATTAAAACGGTAATCTACCCCCTTACTTTCAGAGAGTTTTTAAAATTCCATGGTGTTACTGAACCGAAATTCTCTACAAAGGGGGCGGCGGATTTATTAAGACTCTTTGACACTTACCTAAAATGGGGGAGTTTTCCGGCTATAGTCAATACTAACGATGTATCGAAAGACGTATTGCTCAGAGAATACTTTGATACAATGATTCTGCAGGATATTATTCAACGGTATAATGTAAGCAAACCTAAGCAATGCATTCAGCTTTATAAATATCTAGTTGCAAACATTTCAAAACCTTTTACTATAGACAGCGCCTATTCGCATATTAAGCAGAGTGGTTATCCTACAAGCAAAGATGCTTTGAAAGATTATATTAATTGGGCGGAAGACTCCTGGTTTATTTTTAATATGTCAATACATACAGACTCTTCCAAGGAACTTGAGCGTAATCACAAAAAGATTTATTGCATTGATTGGGCGTTAGCTAATCAAAATAGTCCTGTCTGGGACGGCAAATTTTCAAGAGCTCTTGAAAACATAATTTACATTCATTTAAGGCAAAAATTCTCTAGAATTCGATATTATCTTACCAAGTCTAAAAGAGAAGAAATTGACTTCATAGCATTGGACAACAACTCAACTCCGCAAATGCTCGTTCAAACCTGTTTTGATATTACTTCCAAGGAAACCCTTGCTAGAGAAATATCACCAATAACTAAAACTTGCAGTTATTTTAACATTAAAGAAGCCTTCATTGTAACTATGAATCAGGCAGAAGTTTTTACGGAAAACGGGGTAAAAATATACGCTGTTCCCGCATATAAGTGGCTCTTGGATAATTTCTAGACAATGGCAGTTTTTTGGTTGTACTTCCCGCTTGAATGCAGCTTCTGTATAGACCTGTCAACGAATTTAACGAATTTAACGAATAGGTCGAATAGGTCGAATAGGCCGGGGGAGACTGGATGAATTTAAAAGTAAGAATTCAAAATTCCTTCTCACCTTTCTGGTTTGATATAACACGATAACACCAAAAAAGATATTCACACAACGGCACCGGTAAAAATGATCAGCTCTTTTTCGTAAAGGAATGCCCTCTTCATGCTTCGGAGTTCGTTGTGATGTTGTTTTAGCAATGCCTCGCAGACTTGGTGAATTGCCAGAGCCAGAAGGAGGCGTCCAGTACCAGTTTCTCTAAAACCATTGCGCAATGCTTTCAGTAATTCAGACTCTTGTCCCTATTTTCGTAATACTACGCTCCGACTTTTTTTGAATAAATGACATTGGGTAGCCTCCTTTGCACTTTGCACAAATAATAGAATTATGAGATTTTTAGGTCTGAAAGTAATAATAAGCGTCAATTAAAAATAATCTCTAGCCTCAAAAATGTCTCGTAAACGTTAAAGTCGGGATAGGAAAAATATCAAAAACAAGTTGCCTCTAGATCTCATCTATATCCAGAATTTTCTATCTGCAAAAATATTGGGTTTTGTGGACAGGCTCTATAATACAAGTTAAGCAAAACGCTTTTCAAGGATCCGGGCGATTATAATTCGGCGTATTCTTTTTTACTATTTGAACATTAATCTTGCAATTACATATATTCTACCACAGTTTGTGCAAAGCCGGAACAAGAAAGTTCAGTAGCTCCGTCCATCAGTCTTGAAAAGTCACAGGTAACTTTCTTGGACGAGATACATTTTTCTACAGCATTTACAAGAATATTCGCAGCTTCATCCCACCCTATGTAGCGAAGCAACATTTCTCCCGATAGGGCAAGAGAGCAAGGGTTGGCTTTATCCTGTCCGGCTAGTTTTGGCGCTGTTCCATGTGTGGCCTCGAAAATAGCAGCGCCAGTATCATAGTTTATATTAGCTCCAGGAGCTATGCCTATTCCTCCCACGCACGCTGCCAATGCATCGGAAACATAGTCTCCATTAAGATTCAATGTCGCTATTACATCATATTCTTCGGGACAAATCAATATATCTTGAAGGAAAGCATCGCAGATACACTCTTTTACCAGCATTTTCCCGGCAGGCGCTTTCCAATTACAGTCGGGAGCACAAACAGCATGTTCTGAAAACTCTTTTCTTACGAGGGCATATCCCCAATCTCTAAACGCTCCTTCCGTAAATTTCATTATATTGCCTTTGTGCACGAGTGTTACATTTCTGCGTTTGTGTGTAATCGCGTAATTCATTGCAGCCCTGACTAGGCGTTCAGTCCCCTCTCTAGACACTGGTTTAATTCCTATAGCTGAGGTTTCAGGAAACCGGATTTTCTTAACACCCATTTCTTTCTGGAGAAAGGCAACAATTTTTTTAGCTTCAGGAGTGCCTTCCTGCCATTCAATACCCGCATAGATGTCTTCGGAATTTTCCCTGAAAACTACTATATCTGTAAGTTCAGGCCGGCGAACAGGAGATGGGACTCCCTTAAAATATCTAACAGGCCTCAGGCAGACATAAAGGTCTAAAATCTGTCTTAACGCTACATTCAAAGAACGAATGCCGCCGCCGACTGGAGTTGTTAATGGTCCTTTTATGGCGACTACATAATCCTTTATGGCGGCAAGGGTTTCTTCCGGCAGCCATGTATTCTCTCCATAAACCGCGTTTGCTTTTTCTCCGGCATAAACTTCCATCCATGAGATTTTTCTTTTCCCGTTATATGCTTTTTCTATAGCAGTGTTCCACATCAACATACTGGCTTTAGTTATGTCAGAACCAATTCCATCTCCTTCTATAAAGCATATTACCGGATTATCGCTTACATTAAGATTTCCGGTTGAATTTAGTGTAATTTTATCGCCCTTATCTGGTACTGTAATGAACTTATAGCCACCCATTTTTGCACCCTGTAATATTGTTATAAATTTAACATCTTACACTTCCAGTCTAGGATTCACACCGATTTTTTCAATAAAACATGGGAAAATAAATAGATTGTTTATGCAAGGCTTGTTACATGAAAAGGAGTCCTGAAATAGTTTTTCTCGAATAATTTGTAGATTTTTACACATTCAGGAGAGCCATTTGATGGGATGGCGTAGTATTTGACGTCGGGCTTATTTCTTACTATGGTTACTTATGATGAAAGGAGAGCATCTCTTTTACTAGTAATATGTTGCAAGTGTCGAAACGGACTCTAATTAATGTGAAGAAGTACTAAATCAGGGTGGGTCGAACAAAATGCCTCTATAGCCTGAAGACCATAGAAAATTCAAAATTTAGTTATCCCTCATCTGTTTCGCCAAATTCATTAAATTCATTAAATTCGTTGATCATGACCTAAAATTTTCATAAAAGTCTTTGTATGCTATTTTGAGGCCATCTTTTAGTTTCGTTTTATAACTCCAGCCCAGTGCGGTTAGTCTGGAAACATCAAGCAGTTTTCTTGGGGTTCCGTCAGGTTTTGTCGGATCCAACTGAATTTCTCCTGAAAACCCAATAGTGTCTTTAATAAGATGGGCTAGTTCGAGGATTGTACACTCTTCTCCTGAGCCGATATTGATTATTTCGCCTACGTCCGAGGCGTTAATATGTTCCATTACAAATATGCATGCATCTGCCAGGTCATCAGCGAACAAAAATTCACGTTTTGGAGTTCCAGTTCCCCAGATTTTTACGTGGTCAGAATTATTAAGTTTTGCTTCATGAAACCGTCTGATAAGCATTGGGATAACATGGGCATTTTCACTATGGTAATTATCATTTATACCATATAGATTCGTCGGCATGACACTTATAAAGTTTGTTCCGTATTGCCTGTTCATTGCGGCGCATAATTTTATGCCTGCTATTTTTGCTATTGCGTATGGCTCATTAGTTGGTTCAAGTTTAGAAGTTAGCAGGCACTCTTCTTTTATTGGTTGAGCAGCCAGCTTAGGATAAATACAGCTGGACCCGAGAAAAAGCATTTTTTTTGAGCCGTATTTATGGGCAGCTTCAATTATATTATTCTGAATTTTGAGATTATCCAGAAGGAATTCGACTGGATATGTGCTATTTGCGTATATTCCGCCTACTTTTGCGGCGGCGAGAATTATCCAATCAGGCTTCTCTTTAGAAAAAAAAGCGAATACTTCGGAGGTATTCCTTAAATCAAGCTGGGAAAAACTCTTAAAAACAATATTGCCATATCCCCTGGAAACAAGATTCCTGTGGATTGCGCTTCCTACCATGCCGTTATGCCCGGCTATATATATTTTTATGGTTTTATCTATCATGGATAATTCGGATCACATCTCCTCTACAAGTTTTTTATGCAGAGCAAGCTGAGCCTCCTTAAATTTGTCGCGTTTTACAATAAACTGCATGTTAACCTGTCTTAGACACTGATCAACGGCAAGAATATTAACTCCGGCTTCAGCTAGGGCTGATGTGGCTCTTGCCATAAAACCAGGGAATGCCATATTTGTTCCCATAACAGACACTATTGCCAATTTATGCGCAGAAACATCTGCCTTCGGAAAAGTATTTTTTATTTCGTGTATAGCTCTGTCAATATTTTTTTCTTTTTCTTCAATGTAATGAGTAATGGTATTCGCATTGGTATTCTTTGCTATATAACTTATCCCATTATCCGCCAGAGCCTTTACTAATTTATAGTCATAACCGACTTCTCCTACCATGTTTGAGTCAAAAACTTCAATGGCCAGAATGTCATCCCTTCCACAAATCATATCCACTTTTGGGATGGGAGAGACATAATCTCTGTTGATAAGCGTTCCGGGATGCATCGGTTCAAAAGCATTTTTTACTCTTATTGGGATATCCCGAAGTTCCATTTCTTTTGAGGCTGAGGAATGAATTGCCTCCATTCCCATATCTGCAAGCTGGTCAGCTATATCAAAGTTTGTATTGCCTATTATTTTGACTTTATCAGCGCCTATAAGAATCGGATCGCCGGTACAAAGATGAAATTCTTTATGTATAATACCTTCCCTAGCACCCGTTATAACAGAAACTTTACTGAATGTAATTTCACTGTATCCTCTGTCAAAATGTGTCATCATTCCCTCAGAGCATTTTGTGTAGCCTGTTACTATTGGCAATTCGGTTTCCATGTTAATTTTTGAAAAAGCTTGCCTGATTGTTTCATTTATTGGGTAAGTTTTAGTTTCTTTCCACCCTGTCAGGTCAACAAATACAGCGTTAACCCCATGTGCTTGAAGTATAAGAGTTGAGTTGAATGTGCTGTGCGCCTCTCCTATAGCGCTTAGAAACTCTCTGCTTGGCGGCAGGTAATTATCTGGGGCAAGGTGTCCGTAAGATCTGATTTTTATTAAATCTCTGAGGCAGTTTTTTATCCCGTCTACTCTTTCATTGATAAAGTCGTCAGCTCTGTTGAGGTCAAGTCCAATATCTTTAAAAGAGTGGTTTATTGATACCATCTTTTCCCTGACTTCATCAAGGGCTTTTTCCCACCTCTCATCTCCATCAGCAAAATATGAATAAACTCCGTGAGCTCCGTTTTTTTTGTGTTCAAGGAGCAAGTTTGTAATTCCGCCATAAGCAGAAACTACAAATATTCTGTTATAGCATTCATTTGGTTTCAGCCGCCCTATGATTAAATTGTCCATGATTTCTTTAAATCTGGACATGGAACTGCCACCAATCTTTTCTACTGTGTGCTTACCCCTCATTATTGTAAGTCCTCGATTCTTATAAGATTGATTTTGTCATGAACTATTGAAAGCGTTTGTATTTTTTTCAGCGCTTTCATTATGTTCTTTTCGTACGTCGAATGTGTAACAATAACTATTGGTACTGGCTTTGAAGTTTCTGACGTTTCCCATTGAATAAGAGATGATATGCTTATTTTTTCCTTTCCAAGGATGGTTGAGATTTTTGAGATTACTCCTGGTTCATCCGTGACATTAATCCTGAGATAGTATCTTGAGTCTATTTCTTCCATTGGGAGGAGTATGCCATAATGTTTATCATTTGTAAAACAAGGGATTCTCCTGCTTGAACTATGCTTGAGATTTCTGGCTATGTCTATAATGTCGGCTATTACAGCGCTGGAAGTTGCCGCCATTCCCGCGCCTTTTCCATAAAATAGTGTTCCGCCGATAGGTTTCCCCTCTATAAATATGCCATTATTGGCTTCGTTGATGCTAGCCATTATTGTGCCATTTGGAATCATTACAGGATGAACTCTTACCTGAATATCGTCATTCATGCGTTTTGCTATGCCAAAAAGTTTAATGGTATAGCCAAGATCTTTTGCGTACTTTATGTCAGATAGAGAAATGTTTCTAATCCCTTCTGTATAAACATTATTAGGATTTATCCAGTTGCCATAAGCCAAAGAGGCTAGAATTACTATTTTATGAGCGGTGTCAAACCCATCAATATCAAGGGAAGGTTCTGCTTCAGCGTACCCAAGCTCCTGTGCTTTCTTTAATGCGTCTTCAAATGACTGACTATTTTGCGCCATTTGCGTTAGGATATAGTTGCATGTCCCATTGAGTATTCCATATATTTTTTCAATTTTATTTGCGGCTAATCCTTCTCTAAGACTCTTTATTACGGGAATTCCACCTGCTACAGAAGCTTCATAGTAGATATCCGTGCCCATTTTTTCTGCTGCCGCAAAAATTTCATTTCCGTGTTTAGCTAAGAGCGCTTTATTTGCAGTAACTACAGGCTTCCCCATTTGCAGAGCTTTTAGAATAATTTTTTTAGCTGTCGTGGTTCCGCCTATGAGCTCCACTATAATATCGGATTCTTCTAGCACTAAATTCAGATCGGTTGTCAGTATGTTTTTGTCTAGAACAATGCCTCGAGGTCTCTCAATGTCAAGGTCTGCGATCTTGTGCAAAATCAGGTCCATGCCGGTTCTTGCTTTTATAATTGAGCTATTTTCTATCAAGCATGAAGCAACTCCGGTTCCTACCGTTCCAAAACCGATAATTCCCACCTTGGCTTTTTTCACTATTTTTACCTAAAAATTAAAATTGTGTAATTATTGTCAAATTTAAAGGGCTGTAATATAACATTGGTCTTTCTTGAATAAACCCAAAATAGACAATTATTTAACAAATGTAAAAGTGAAACATGGAAAATTATAAAAAGTTCTGCTAAATTCACATGTAGTTATTGTCAATTCACAGGTTAATGTATAATCGTATCGAATATTCTATTCTGGAAATAATCAATCGGAGAAAGATGAGTTATGTTGTATCAGAAACTGGCCAAATTTTTTGCAACAGATATTGGTATTGACCTTGGTACCGCAAATACTCTCGTCTATGTGAGAGACCATGGGATATTGTTGAATGAACCTTCAGTTGTTGCTGTTGCTGAGGGAACCAAAGAGGTTATCGCGGTCGGGGAAGAGGCCAAACGAATGTTAGGCAGGACTCCGGGACACATCAGGGCTATAAGGCCGATGAAAGACGGAGTCATTGCTGACTTTGATATAACAGAAGACATGATAAGGTACTTCATCCAGAAGGCGATGCGAAAAGTTCACCCGAGAAAAAGGATACTTCATCCCAGAGTTCTTATAGCCGTTCCATCTTGTATTACCGAAGTGGAAACTAGAGCAGTAAAAGACTGCGCTCTAAGATCGGGGGCTGGTGAAATTTATCTCATAGAAGAACCTATGGCGGCGGCTATTGGTGTTGGATTACCGGTTATGGAACCATCAGGCAGCATGATAGTTGACATTGGCGGCGGAACCACAGAGGTTGCCGTTATATCCCTCTCGGGAATTGTTGAGTCCAGGAGTCTCCGTGTAGCTGGAGATGAACTAGATACATGTATCGTTCAGCACATGAAGAGAACTCATAACCTATTAATTGGCGAGAGAACTGCAGAGCAGATTAAGATACGCATAGGTTCAGCTAGTCCGCAAAACGATGAAGTTACACTTGAAGTTAAAGGTCGCGATCTGATATCCGGTCTTCCAAAAACTATTCTGATAACGGGCGAAGAAATAAGAGTATCATTACAAGAACCTTTGACAAGTGTAATTGAAGCTGTACGTTCGACTCTTGAGCATTGTCCGCCCGAGCTTGCTTCTGATCTTATAGACAGAGGAATAATGTTGGCCGGAGGCGGGGCTCTTCTTCGCGATATTGATAAGCTTATTTCAGAAGAAACAGGGCTGCCTGTTTTTGTATCAGATAATCCTCTATTGGCTGTGGCAAACGGGACAGGCGTTGTTCTTCAGGAAATGGATGCTATGGCCAGAGCTTTGGCTTCTTCATCAAAAAATCAGAAAAGAAAAAGATAATGTAAATAAAGCCTACTCTCGGCTATTTGCTTTGTCTTTGTAAAGTTTTTTATCGGCCCTGTCGAAAATTTCTGATTCGTTTCTATAGGTGTCATCAAATTCGGCTGCACCAATACTTATAGAAAACCTAACTTCTGTGCCTGAATTAGGAACACATACGATACCTGTACTGATATTTTCTATAATCTTTTTCGCGACTGCTTCTGATTGGCTAATATTAGTTTCAGGCAATAATATCGCAAACTCATCTCCCCCGTAACGGAACATCATGTCCGATTTTCGAACGCAATGCGAGACTATTGATGAGAATTCTTTTAATACACAATCGCCAGCTAAATGCCCGTATGTATCATTTATCCTCTTTAAGTCATTGATGTCTGCGATAATTAGAGAGAATGGCTTTAAATATCTCTTTGCCAAGTTAAAAAAATGCAATAACTGCTGTTTAAAGAATGTGTGGTTATACAGACCCGTCAGGCCATCTATCAGTGATAAATTTTCGTAATAATGTTTTTGGGTGAGGATCGCACATATTCTTGCTAAAAGCTCTTCGGTGTTAAATGGTTTCGTTATGTAGTCGTTTGCTCTAAGGCTAAATCCTCCAAGCTTTGATTCGATGGAGATGTCGGCGCTTAAAAAGATAACAGGAATCAAGGCGGTATAAGGATCTTTGTTTAATTTTGCCTTTACTTCGAACCCGTCCATATCCGGCATCATAATGTCTAAAATAATAACATCCGGCTTGACTTGATTAGCCAGGTCAATGCCTTGCTGTCCATTCGCTGCACATATTACATCATAGCCCTCATGTTGCAGCTTGATGGTCAGTACCCTTAAGCAATCGTGTTCGTCATCAACAACTAAAATTTTATTTGCCATATTTTACCTCTGTATAATTTTATTTCATCTTAAATAAAGGATTTTCAAATGGTAAAGAAAAATGGAAAGAAGATCCTTTCCCCATTTCAGTATCCATCCAGATTTTTCCCTTATGCGCAAGTATAATTTCCTTTGAAATTGCCAAACCAAGCCCAGTCCCGCTCTTATTTTTATCTAGATTGTATATCTGATTATATGCATCAAAAATTTTATCAACATTTTCAGGTTTAACCCCGCTTCCAGTATCTGTTACGCTGACATTAAGCATATTTTCTTCTCGTTTGGTGCTAACCGTAATAGTTCCGCTTTTTGTACATTTAATAGCATTGTCCACCAAATTGGTTATTACTTGGATAATCTTGTCTTTATCAAACTTAATCTCATGCAAATTGTTTTCTAAGTTTAATACAAAATTCAGCTTCTTATCTTCTGCCAAAAACTTCATTCCTTTACAGACTTCCTGCACGGTTTCGTTAATATTATTTTCCCTGATATCAAACACCATTTCACTTACACCCATCTTCTGGTAGTTTAAAACATTATCAATAAGGCGACCCAGTCTTTCAGTATTCCTTTTCGCTATGTCTAAGAGTTCTTTCTGCTCATCGGTAGCGTATCCGACCATACTTTCTGATACAATATTTACGCTTTCATTGATAATTGATAGAGGAGTTCTAAGCTCATGAGAGATCATTGAAGTAAACTTTGACTTCATTTCGGTCTCAGATTTCAGAATCATGACGTGTCTCACATCCTCCTCCGTAGCGGACTGCTGAATAACAAATGCAATGGTTTTACTCAGGCTATCCAACATTGAGCTTTCAATGGTTCCTATTTCATGCTTGGCAAAAAGCGCAAGAACTCCAAGTGTTTCTCCACCTGGAATATTTAGCCGATAACCTGCAAATGACAAAAGTCCAAGCTTCCGCGCCCATTCATGATCGCTAATACGGTTGTCATTAAGTAAATCATTTGATAAGAATTTTTTATCTTTATCTGAGGCAATACGTCCTATTTTATAACAATCAAAAGGAATTCTGCTGTGCACTTTTCCATCTATGTGAGTATACCTGCCTGAACTTGAAACTAAATGTAAACACTTCTCACGATAATGACATGCATGCTGACCCTCCGTAATTTCCGAATGAATGCAGCCATCTTTGCACTTATCTCCTGGTTTTATCAGCCAAATTCTACAAAAATCCGCACTAAATATACGCACAATTCCATCAGTTATAATTTTGAGCCTATTTTTAAGATCATTTTTTGTAGCAAAAAGCGACTGCTGTAGTAAAACAACATCCTTTTGCCATTTTAACGCTATTTCAAGATTATCCTCTAATCTCTTGTGTTCTGTAGTATCATGAAAAATCCCAATCAAACAAGATTTTTTAGCAATTTCGGCAGGCACTGAATTAATGTCGGCATAAAAAACAGAACCGTCTTTTCTTTTAACCGGCAAATTTTTAGCCAATGAACATTCTTCTTTTGCTTGTTTTTCAAACTGAGCAACAACATAAGGGATGTCTTTTTCGGGATGAATATCAAGAACTCCTAATTTTTCTAATTCCTTTTTACTGTAGCCAAGCATCCGGCAAATC
>JAJXWI010000058.1 GCA_021781705.1 bacterium
ATTATAATTCCTCTAAAGTGCAAATATTTTATGGCCATGCAGTGTAATTTCTTACACTAAATATAATATATCATACTTATATCATGCTGCACTATAGATTCTTGTGAATTATTAAGGAATCTTTACTTACAAAAAATTGAACAGCAATTTCGAGTGCATTCGGTATGCGCATTGCTTGGTCCTCGTCAAGTAGGGAAAACGACGCTTGCCCAAATTTTTGTAAAAGAAAATAGAAACAATATTGCTCGTTTTTTTGATCTAGAAAGAGCACTTGATCTTGCACGATTGGAAAATCCTATGCTTGCGCTTTCAGGCGAGCCAGAAAAACTCATAGTTATAGATGAAGTTCAAATGCGTCCTGATCTTTTTCCGATAATTAGAGTTTTGGTTGATGATCCTTCACGTAAACGAAACCTTTTAATTTTGGGTAGTGCTTCTCGCGATTTGATTCGTCAATCTTCAGAAACACTTGCAGGACGGATCGGATTTGTTGAATTGCCACCATTCTCATTGGGAGAAACAGACAATTTAAGTAAGCTTTGGGAAAGAGGAGGTTTCCCTCGTTCATATTTAACCCCAAGAGATGCTGATAGCTTTTTATGGCGGCAGGATTACATGACAACTTTTTTGGAACGCGACATCCCCAACCTTGGATTTCATATTCCCCCGCAACAATTGCGCCGCTTTTGGCTTATGCTTGCCCATTATCACGGACAAATTTTCAATGCAAGCGAAATAGCACGATCACTCGGCGTATCTAGTCATACAACTCGTAAGTATCTTGACATACTCGCGGGGACCTTCATGATTCGTGAGTTGTCTCCGTGGTTTGAAAATCTGCAAAAAAGACAAGTTCGTTCGCCTAAAATTTATTTCCGTGATAGTGGTATTTTACATGCATTGTTGAATATCAAAGACAAAGCAGAACTTGACACGTATCCTAAGTTAGGGGCGTTCTGGGAAGGATTTGCTCTGGAAGAAATCATCAAAGCGTATGACTTACGTGCTGAAGAGTGCTTTTTTTGGGCAACCCATGCGGACGCAGAATTGGATCTTTTCATATTTAAGAACGGAAAGCGTCTTGGTTTTGAATTTAAATATACTGACGTCCCCAAGGTTACGAAGTCTATGAGGATAGCATTAGCTGACCTCAAGCTTGACCATCTTACTGTTGTGTACCCTGGGAAAGAAACCTTTCCCTTAACAGAAAATATCACAGCACAGGGGCTTGAAGATATAGTAAAATCAAAATAATTTTACAAAGCATTTGTCATAGAATCATTTATTGCAGAACCATAATGCTTGTTTTCTAGGGGAGGCTTAAAATAATTAAAAATTGTATAGGAAAAATTGTTACATTGAAACCGTTAAAAGAAGAATTGTTTGAAGGATATCACAACATGTTTTCTCCAACGATTCGACAATCATTAGGGCTTCCTCCCACTTGTGATCTGCAAGACACTATTGACTTTTAAAAGGCTACAATGGAGGACGGGCAATATCTTGTATTTTACTGTATCGTTGATAGCATAATGAATAAAATGATCGGCTCAATTGCTATTCGACCTCCGGAACATCCCAATGGTCAGCTGGGAGAATGGATTAACGAAAAATTTTGAGGTGAAGGGCGCTATCAAGAAGCATTATACATAACCATGAAAAAATATTTTGAATCAACTGATAGTCATTCAATTTTTGCGTTCATTGAAGAGGATAATAAACGTAGTCTCAGGGCGCATCAAAAATATGGTTTTATGATTGTTAACAAATCGTGTCAAGATGATAAAAAATACTGCCATGAGAAAAAACAATTGAGATTATGTTGACAAGAACCGAATTTGATCAAATAATCCGGAGTTAGATGAGAAAGAAAGAATGAATAAGAAAAAAGCGGCAAAAATGATTTGCATGGAGGGAATAGAATTTTTACGGGAAACGAAGTTAAAGCCTTTGATTATGGCGATGCCGGATCGGGTGATCCTTATTTTGCTTAGCAACCGTATTAGCAGTCGTTCCACCTGACGCAACACCGGCTCGTGAACTTTTTTATTTTCAACATATTTTGGAAGGAAACCTTCCGAGGAAGAAGAGGCAAAGCTCTATCTCATGAAAATTTTTGGTTTTGAGACTGAACAGATTATTATTAAAAGTGAACCAGCAGACAAGAAGTACATAGATGATCTAAAGATTTTTATCTAGCCGTGTGGTTTGAAATATTTGGTACATTGGATGACTGTTCTCCGGGGTATAAATTTTTTTTTATAAAAAAGGTTCTATGGGAATAAAAAAACAATATACATTAACCTTCAAGCTGTTAGGAGAAAAAAATATGCCATTATTTTTTACATGGGTTAAGAAGCCTCACATTGCGAAGTGGTGGAAGTCTGGTACGTATGAGAGTTTTTGTGGGAAATATCGACCAGAAGAAGCCTACAAGAATTATGTATTCCCTTTTATTATGTGCGTCAATGAAAAACCTATTGGATATGTTCAATATTATCTTGCGAATAAGGCTGACAATGGCTGGTGGATGAAACAATATGGACAGCCAGCTGGAACCGTTGGAACGGATATAATTATTGGTGAAACTGAATACGTGGGCAGAGGGTTTGGTGCCATATTTATTAGGAAGTTTATCGAAAAAATCTTTCGCGAAACCAAAGCCACCAAAATCATAATCGATCCCGATTTAACAAATATGGCGGCTATTCGCTGCTATGAAAAGGTTGGGTTTAGACGAGTGCGAGAGATTGACTCTCCATCGTTTTTTGATGCACCTCCCGGAAAGTTACTTTTGATGGAATATTTAAATAAAGTAAAAACAAAGCACAGTCGAGACGACTATGCCACATTGTAAAAATATAACGATATATCCATGGGATAAGGAGGAATTTTATGATAAGGCTTAAGAAACTTGTAAATTTTTTAGATGAGATTTTAGACATAAAAGCGATACCGGGCGATTCTTCAAATAATGGGTTGCAGGTTCAGGGAGATAAAGACATTCGAAAAGCTCTGTTCGGGGTTGATATTTCTCTTGAGCTTATAGAGAAAAGCATAGAACTTGGCAGTTCTTTTATATTCGTACATCATGGGCTCAGCTGGGGAAGCAGTTTGAAATATATTACAGGCAGCAATAGTAACAGGTTAACGCCTATGATTAAAAACGGAATTTCGCTTTATGCGGCGCATCTTCCTCTTGATATGCATTCTAAGGTTGGTCATAACGCTGCAATGGCGGATATGATTGGGCTTGCTAATAGAAAAATGTTTTTTAAGTACGATGGGGTTGACATTGGGATCATAGGTTCTTTGAAAAAGCCCATAAAGGTAAGTGATCTTAATAAGGGATTATGTGGTAGTCTAAGAAAGCTTATCAAAGAAAATAGCCTGCCATATCTTTTTAATGTTAGCGGGAAGGGACTTGTTTTTGATAATTCCGATTCTAAAGATGTACGAAGAGTAGCGGTGGTTTCCGGAGGAGCAGGCAAGGATGGTGTTTTAAGTGCTATTTCTGAGGGTGCGGAGTGCTTGATAACCGGAGAATTTTGTCATTCATCTTATTTTTCAGCCAAAGAAGCTGGTTTTTCCGTAATCGCACCCGGTCATTATATTACTGAAACTCCCGGGGTGATAGAAATAATGAAGGCCGTAAAAAAAGAATTTCCGACGCTGGAGGTTGAGTTTGTAGATATCCCTACAGGATTATAAAACGAAAAATTCGTTATTTGTACGATTTTTGAATTCTTTGTTGATAAGTGTCGTAGAGTTCCTTCCACAACTCAGGATTTCTATCAAAGAGGCGATCATCTATATGAACCGGGTCTTCAAAATCGCCGCCCCATTGTAAACCTGGGTCTTTACGCACCTGGCAAAGAAAGTTTTTAACATTTAAAGGTAGCGTGCCCCACTTGGTTGTATACATGTCTTTCGACTCATAAAGGACATTGTTAAAGAGTACATTCATGTCTATTGCGTGGCCAACGAGGTGGTTAGATTTTATGGCTGGAGGAACTATAGCCCCTGTAAGTTTCTGATTTTTTTCCCTAAAAGAATGCGTAACACATATAACTACATTATTTTCCCTTGCATAATCATTGACTTTGTCCATGCATGGAACAAAAGCTAAATCAACAACTATCTGCTGATTATCATATCCTACTATGTTTGAGGATTTATATGTTGTGAGCCGCTTTTTGACCTCTTCCTGTCGTTCACTTACGCATCCGTGAAGGAACAAGGAAGCAAGTAAAAAAATAGAAAAATAGAGACGATAAATGCCCCTATTTTTTTGACTTCGACATGCCATTTTGCAGATCAATATAAAATTAGAACTTGCGTTTTGGAGACTTTGCAATTCTTCTTTTTACTTCGCTTGGTTTTTCGTAGTGTCTTCTGTTGCGGATTTCTCTCAGAGTTCCTTCCCTGTCTAACTTCTTTTTGAGTTTTCTTAAGGCCCTATCTATTGGCTCGCCCTTTCTCATTTTTACTTCAGTCATCTTTTATCAAACTCCAATCTTTATTAAGATAATATTAAAAACTTCCCTTAAGAGAATCATAAATCGCAAAATAACAAACAGGAAAGCAAAAAATCCGTCGATTTTTACTCGTGAGAAAATCCTTCCTCATCGAAAAGCATGCTCTTCAATCTGGTGAGAGCCTGGTTCTGGATTTGCCTTACCCTTTCTCTTGTTCTGCCAATTTCCTGGCTTACTTCTTCAAGCGTACGAGGCTTTTCTCCATCTAATCCGAATCGCATTCTGAGAATTTTCTTTTCTCTTTCGTCTAATTCTTTTATGAGACCTTTTAATCGGTCTACAGATTCCATGTCACCAAGGATTCTTTCAGGTGTTTGTGTAGCGCTATCTGGAATTATATCCTGAAATTCGCCATCCTCGCCTTGTTGAATAGGGTCATGCAAAGAGAATGTTCTCAAATCAGCCAGCCTTAAGCCCGATACTGTCCTCCTGCTAAATTCAAGCCTTTCTGCTATCTCAGCATCTGTAGGCTCTCTGCCTAGCTCTTCTGTGAGCTTAAGTCTCATTGATTTTATCTTGTTGATCTTTCCTGCGGATTGTACCGGTATTCTTATAGTTCTGCTTTGATTAGCTAGGGCTCTTCTCATGGACTGTTTTATCCACCATGCGGCATAGGAACTAAACTTAGCCCCCTTTTTTGGGTCAAATTTTTCCACCGCGCGCATAAGTCCAATATTGCCTTCAGATATCAAGTCAAGAAGAGGCAGTCCCAGCCCTTTAAAATCATGAGCTATCTTTACAACTAGCCTGAGGTTGGCTTTAATCAATATAGCTCTTGCACGTTCACGGGCATTCGGATCATTTCCGTGTATGTCTGCGGCAAGTTCTATCTCTTCGTCTTTTGTAACAAGGGAAATCTTTCCAATATCCTGCATGTAGACTTTCATCGTGTCATTTTTCCCTAATGACTGAACGGCAGACTCGCCGCCTAGAATCTTTGATCTTTTAGCTCTGGCTCTTCCAGGCTTTTCTGCAGTTTCTTGTCTGTCGTATTTCTTGGGTTTTCTTCCACGTTTTTTAGGGAGCTTCTCCTCTATTGCTAGAGGACTAGCTTTTTTGAAGATTATGTCTTTATTTTTTGAGCCTGGTTTTCTTCCTCTCTTGGATTTTTGTGGAACAAATTCAGTATTAGTCTCTTTTTGGGAAAGATTGGTTGCTTTTTTGCTGATTTTTACAGAGCTTTTTAGGGTAGATTGTTCTGTAGTTTTTTTACCAGCTTTCTCTTTTGTTTTAGGAAGAATTTTATCTTTACCCTTTTTAATAACAACAGCGATTTTAGGTTTAGTTTTGACTGAAGCCTTTTTCTCTGCGACACGCATCTTAGCTTTAACTGTTTTTTTATCAGCTTTAGGCGTAACCTTGGTTGTAGCTTTGGTTTTTGCCGCAGCTTTTTTTCCTGTCTCGATTCCGGTCCCTATTGTTTTTACAGAATGTTTTTTCATATATCCTTAGAACATGTACCTTTTTTCAAAATTAATTCCGTCAATTGTTTTTGAGCTTCTACTTAAAATTACAATAATACCAATTCGTATGCTTTGAATAAACTTTAGTATTTCTAGTATGTTTAATGCTCCGCTCCAGCTATTATATTATATAGCAAAAAAGTTGTCTATAACTTCTAATGCAAAAAGTCGGAATATATTTTAAGTTTTGTTTTAATCAAGCTGAAAAATGAGAATGTATACGAAAAAAGAAAATATTAAGAGGATTATATCTGGTTTAAATCAACACAAGGATGTTATCTGTTCAGACAAAACAGTTCTTTCTGTGTGTTGTTTTAGTTTGCTTACGGCATTGAAAGGACAATTCTTGCTTGTAGCTCCTGATGATATTATTGCAGAGGAGCTATACGGAGGATTGTCCGAATTTAAAAATGTATTTGGATTAGACAAAAATTTCTATCTTTTCGAAGATATGCCAAGGCAAGATAAGTTTATACCTGAAAATGAGGCAGAAAGGACTAATATTCTTTTTGAGGCATTAAAAAACAATGCTTCTGTAATTACCTCAATAGAAGCATGTTTTTTAACATTTAGTAGTCCGAAAGTTTTTTCGGAAAACTGTTTTTTACTAAAAGCAGGAGATTCTATTAGTCTCAAAAAACTTACTGCAAAGCTGATAGAAATGGATTATGACGACGAGTACCAGGTAGGTGCGACATGTGAGTTTGCTGTAAGAGGCGGGATTATAGACGTTTATTCGCCGGCAGAACAATATCCGGCAAGAATAGAATTCTTTGGAGATGAGATAGAGAGCATAAGATATTTTTCTCCAGAAATCCAAAAAACAGTATCTAAGGTTGAATGTTATTCATTTATTCCGAGGATGCCGTTTAATGAGTCTAAATTTGAGTGCAACTTATTGGATTACTTTGGATCTTCTCCTACGGTAATAATTGTTTTTCCTGTTGAATGTAAGGGGAAATTTGTTCCTGAATCCGGGAATTATGAACGATTCATAGAGAGATTTCAAGGACCCGGGCAGGTTATAAAGATTTTAAGAGAAATGGATGTTGATTTTAGCGAATCGAGGCAAGAAAGGGAAAAATTCCTGCCAATTCCGTCAATTGTCGACGATACCTTTGATGAAGATATTGAGTTAATAGGAAAAGAGCTTTATTCCCAGATGCGCAGAGACCAGATCAGGTTTTGGATTGAGAATGATTATTGCATTTCAATATTTTGCGGGACTAGATTAGGGCGGAAACATGTTTCTGCCTGGCTCAAAGAAAAAAAAATAAATTCTCGCCATATTACTTTTTATGAAGGTGGACTTTCCCGTGGCTTTATAGTGACAGACAAAAAAATGGTGATTTTGTCAGAAAAGGAAATTTACTATAATCCGCATCGACGGACTCTTTACCAGAAGAATGGTTTTAAAAGAATTGCCAGAGAATCTGAAGATTATAACATGGCGGAACTGGATGTTGGTGAATATGTAGTTCATATAGTACATGGAGTAGGAATCTATCATGGCATTGCCGAAATAGAAATGTCCGGTTCCATTCGTGAAGTGATGGAAATAGAGTATGAAGCCGGAGTAAGATTGTATGTTCCGATATGGCAGGCTGGAATGGTTTCTCGTTATATAGGGACAAGCAAAACCTTGCCGTCTCTTAGTAAGCTTGGTTCAACCAGGTGGATGTCAATAAAAGATTCTGCAATGGGTTCGGTGAAACAACTTGCCGCTGAAATGTTGAGAATTCAGGCAGTTCGATCATCAAGTTTTGGCCATGTTTTTCCCGCTGATGACGAGGAACAAATTAATTTTGAAATGGCATTCCCGTATGAGGAAACTCATGATCAGTTAAGAGCTGCCGAAGATATAAAGAAGGATTTAATGTCTTCAAGGCCGATGGACAGGCTTTTGTGCGGCGATGTTGGGTACGGAAAAACAGAAGTTGCTATGAGGGCGGTTTTTAAAGCCGTAATGGCAGGAAAGCAGGTAGCAATTCTTACTCCCACTACAATACTGGCCCAACAGCATTTTTATACTTTTTCAGAGAGGTTTGTTGAATACCCTGTAATTGTAGAAGTGCTGAGCAGGTTTAAGAACAAAGCTGAGCAGGACAGAATAATAGAAGACTTGAAAGAGGGGAAAGTTGACATAATAATAGGAACTCACAGGCTGATACAGGATGATGTGAAATTTTCTAATCTTGGGTTGTTAATAATAGACGAAGAACAGAGATTTGGAGTGCTGCATAAGGAGAAATTTAAGAGGTTAAGGGCGACTGTCGATATTCTTACTATGACTGCTACTCCTATCCCGAGGACACTCTATCTTGCCATGGCTGGAATCAGAGATTTAAGCACGATTATGACTGCTCCATCTAATAGACTGCCAGTGCAAACAGTTCTTTGCAAATTTGATAATACCATAATTAGTGAAGCAGTCTATAGGGAGGCAAAACGCGGCGGACAGATATTTTTTATTCATAACAGGGTAAAAACTATAGAACAAAGATGTTCTCAGCTTAGAGGAGAGATGCCGGACTTACGGATAGAGTTAGCTCACGGCCAGATGGGCGATGATGAGCTGGAACATGTAATGGCCAGATTTATTGATGGAAAAATAGATGTTCTCGTATCGACTACTATTGTTGAATCCGGGGTCGACATACCTAATGCCAATACGATTATTATTGAAAGGGCAGATATGTTTGGTCTCGCAGAATTATACCAATTAAGGGGGAGGGTGGGGCGTTGGTCCAGGCAGGCATACGCATATTTACTAATTCCTGATTCTTCTGTTATTTCTGGTACGGCTAGAGAACGGCTTTCCGCCATAAGAAAATATACCCAGCTTGGTGCAGGCTTTAGGCTTGCATTAAAAGATCTGGAAATTCGCGGTTCCGGAAATGTACTGGGATCGCAACAGAGCGGGCATATCAATGCGGTCGGATTCAATTTGTATTGTCAGCTTTTAAAATCTGCCATTGGAGGGTTGAAAGGTAAAAAAGAAATACATTTTTTTTATGTTGATATATTTTTTGATTTTATAGACTTCAGTCTTGATCCTGCAAGAGATAAAATTAATGCCTGCTTACCAAAAGAGTATGTTCCTTCAGAGCGATTGAGAATTGAATTTTATAGAAGGTTTTCAGAAATTTGGAGTTTCTCCGAACTTGAAGACTTAGAGCACGAATTGGTTGACAGGTTTGGTAAAATTCCCGTGGAAGCAGAAAGATTTATTTCAATTATGAAAATTCGTATTGCGGTGGCTATTGCCGGCTATGGTTCTATCTCTGTAAGAGCCGGGTATCTCTATATTGAAGGGAGCGGCGGGAAACAGTTTTTAATTAACGGCAAGATACCTAGACTCAAAAATACTGAACCTAATTTGAAGTTGGAAGAGTTAGAAGAGTATATTAAAAATGTATTTTTACACGAACGAACTCTACAATAGTCTTCTCGTAGGTGTTATTCTATAAATCATCATATGCCAGAGACAAAAACTAATATTGAATTCTATTAATGAAAAAGAGGAAATGTATAATTCAACCTCTCGCCAATAGGTGTGACCGTACACATTCTGTCAGTTACAAATCCCACATGTTCTAATACTTTTATCGATGGTGCATTGCCGGGATGTACTGTTGCTACTATGTTTTGTACTTCCGGATAATATTTTTTTACAATCTTAGTAACCATCATTAGTGCATTTGTGGCATAACCATGTCCGGAACATTCTTTGAGAACTATATACGCGACCTCAGGTGGAGGGCTCGTAAAAGCGCCAATTGCTATCTGTCCAGCAATCATGCCATCTATTGGTCTATAAATAGTAAAGTATAATCCCGCTGGACGTCCTTCAGATTCTTGCATTCTCCCTACTCTGGTTTTTAATAACTCAGCTGTCGCACCCTTATCTTTAGGTTGGCCATTTGTATAGTATTGCATGTATTTTAGGTTATCCATCGTAGGATCGTAGGAAAACATTTGCCCATACGCATCTAAATCTTGCTGTTGTAAGGGTTTTAACAAAAAACTCCCAACAATTTCTCGTCCCATTGTGGATGGATAATATAACATGGAAAAAAGATCCTTAGGATATGTACCAAGCTTATCTGCTAATAGAGCAATTGATTGATTATCCCGGGGATTTAAATCTTCAAATTGGAGCTCTTTAAATATTGGCGTATCTGGGTATCCCCCATGAATGGGTTTATATGCAGCAGCAGGCGAATTATAGCGCTTAGGACAATGCAACAAACCTTGTGGATCCTCGGTAGAAATAATATCATCAGGGCTGCCGGCAAAAACAGGGCTTACTAATCCAAAAAGCAAAGTAGTGATAAACAATGACGCAATAATCTTTTTTATGTATAACATATGCATTAATCCTGTGTTGTTAATTGAAAAAATAAAGAACCCACGACGCAGAGCGGAGGGGCATTTTTTACAGCTTTATGCCGTAAGTGCTTAGTAAAGCACGCCGGTCATTTTACATCGCCCTAAAAAAAAATACAAGAAAAATTCTTCGAGGGTCACGGGTAAATTCTATAAAATTTCGAACTAATCTTTTCTGTATCATTGAATTTAAGCAATCTTCCAGTATATTCATTCGAACTCAACTTTCTGGTTTAGTGTGAAGCTATAACTTGTTCATGCACAGCATATTAATTCCTTGTGCTGCTGTGTCTTTGCGTGAGGGAAATAGATATTTTTAAACCCGAAACTTTAGATTCGTAGCCTTTATTTGCCTTTTGTTTTTATTTGCAACTATTTTTACTATAAATATGTTATAGTTTTTACATATGAATAGACTCAGGAATGCCGGCGAGCATATAGAAAAATACATTGTTGATGTAATCAATGAAAAGAAATATTCTAATTTCGGAATGTTTATGCGTGGTGTCCTTTTTGTATTTTCCAGAGTTTATAGAAATGTCGTTCAGTTCAGACTTTGGATGTATGATAAAGGAATTTTCAGGAGAATGCCCCTGGGCTGCCTAGTGGTAAGCGTAGGGAACCTAACTTGCGGTGGTACAGGAAAGACCCCGGTTGTAGAAGTTTTTGCCAAAACACTGGCTGCTAAGGGTAGGAAAGTTGCCATTTTAAGTCGCGGATACAAGAGTCGCGACAGGACATTTTGGGAAAAGTTGAAGGTCTGGAGCAAATCAAGCAACAACGAAGTTCCTCCGCGCGTAGTTTCAGATGGTGAAAATCTTCTTTTGAATTCTTCAACTGCCGGAGACGAACCTTACATGCTTGCGTCAAACCTGCAAAACGTTGTAGTTCTCGTAGATAAAGACAGAGTGAAATCCGGCAGGTATGCAATCAATAAATTTGAGGTGGATACACTGATTCTTGACGATGGGTTTCAATATCTCGATCTCAAACCTCATATTAATATTGTGCTGGTAGATTCCACTCAGCCATTTCATAATCACCATGTTTTGCCAAGGGGGCTATTAAGGGAGCCTATAAAGAATTTGAGAAGAGCTGATTATGTGTTTCTTACCAAATCTAATGGAGGAAATCAGATAAGGCATCTCAAAAAGTTTGTAGGGCACCATAACAGAAATGCTGAAATAATAGAGTGTTGTCATAAGCCTTTATATCTGGAAAATGTGTTTGAACGGGGAGAGAGAATTTCTCTTGAAGAATTGAAATCAAAAAGAATTGCGACAATCAGCGGGATTGCCGCTCCTGAAAGTTTTGAAAAATTCCTGCGTGATTATGGCGCGAATATAGTTTACAGCAAGAATTTTGCTGATCATCACAACTATACTCAGCAGGAAGTGATAGACTTCATAGTCGAAGCCAAAAAATCTAAAGCAAAAATAATATTGACAACAGAAAAGGATGCAGTCAGGCTTCCTCAGCTGAGTAGAAGGGATATTCAATTCTTCTTTTTAAGGATAGAGATAGACATTATAAGCGGTATTGAAAACTTTGATCAATGCATATCCAGAATATGCTTTAATTAGTCTTAAATGTTTCCTTGTTCAAACCTGTTTCTTTACAATTGTCCGCGCATTTTCGACCAGAGAGTTCCAAGATATTCGTGAAGAGCTGCATCTATTGCACGCAAGTCATCTGAATTTGGGATTGGAATAAAAGCAGAAAATGACAAGTCTGAAGAAATGATTCTAAAACCAGTTGGAGCAGGGGTAGGATTCATTCCCTGTTTCTGAAAAAGCTTAAGCGCCCGCGGCATATGAGTAGAAGAAGTAACAAGAACGAAGGATTCATCTTTAACTATTTTTTTTGCATTCAAAGCCTCTTCGGATGTATCAAAAGATTTTGTATCAAGAATAATATCGTCTTTCGGGATTCCCAATTGCACTAGAAAGCAGGCTTCTATTACTGAAAATGGAACTATTGAACAAACCGGACCTCCCGTAAGAATAATTTTTGATCCCTGATTGCATTTATAAACCCTTAATCCTTCCATGAGCCTGGACAGAGTAACATAGCTACTGCTGGTGTTCATAGGAATGCCATCCTTGAAGCCCGCTCCGCCGGACAGCACAACTACAAACTTTACCGGTTTGTTTTTGTCAGCCTTATATACAGGGTGTGCCTGATCAAGCGGTGAATTTATCATGTCTGATACCATTCCTGTACTCATGATGAAAATCAGGGCAGTTCCTGCCGTTGCCAGTATCTTTCCAATCTTCTGTCTCTTGGTAAACCATAGAAAAACTAAACCAATAATGATTATAATAAGGCATACAGGTAGAGGCATAAGAAAAGACGATATCAGTTTTTTAAGAAAAAATCCAAAGCTATACATAATTATTATTCCCTTTCCAGTATCACTACAGCGCAAGCATGCTTGCGTTCGTGACTAATTGAAATGACAATTTTAGAAACACCTGAATCAACTATTATCGTTTTTGCATTACCTCCGGGATAGCAGCATGGCGCTCCGGAAGGAGCGCTTAAAATCTCTACGTCTTTCCATGAACATTTAGCACCAATTCCTGTTCCGATAGACTTTGAGAAAGCCTCTTTTGCGGCCCATCGTCCACCCCAATATAAAATTGGATCCTTGTGTTTCCGACTCTCTTTTATCTCGTTATCTGTGAAAATACGATTCAAGAATTTTTCTCCATGACTCCTAATGATCTTTTTTATTCTTTTTATGCTGATTATATCAATTCCTACACCGTAAATCATAAACTCTTCCGCCAATTTTATGCAGTGTTAAAAACCTGTTTAACTATAGCTCTTTTGAGCTGGTAATAATTTTCAAAACAAGTATAACTTTACTTATATGAAAATACAATCTGCCTTGCTCAGGCAAAAAAATAATAAAGATATCCTGTTAAAATACTGTAAACTCTATCCTGCAGGAATATTCCTTTTGGGAATTTTAACGGCACTGATTCCATTGAATATCAATTCCAATCTACCTCTATGGATGGTTATTTTCTTTTCCATCCCAATCGTTTTTATGATATTTATCATCTCATCAAAAACAGCTTTAAATTTTTTGATATGGTTCTTTTTGGCTATCGGCTCTTTTTATTTAAATGACTATATGGTGCGGTCCGAAAATACGCTTCAAAAGACATATAGTTCGGCATATACACAAATTAATATTACCGCGCTTGATCCAAGCCTGTCAGTCTTAAACATTCCCTGGATGGATCCGCCAGACTATCTGTTTGTTGACTTCAACTCGATCAAATTCATTTCTGACATGGAGTCAAAAAAAATCTCGGGCCGAGTTTATCTCTCCAACAAAAAACTATATCTGTTTGAATACGGCAAGTCCTACACGATAGATGGAACTCTTTCTCTTGTAGAAGACCGATACAATGAAAGTTTTGCAAATTATCTCAAAAGTATGGGAATTATTTATTCTTTTACGCCTGAAGATATTACTCCTGGTAAAGAAGGTAATAATTGGTTTCTCTGTAAAATAATAACACTTAGAGACAAGATACTTAAGATATGTTCGTACGACATAGAAGATAAAAGCGTAAATCAATTTCTTTCAGGAATTCTTTTCGGCTGCAGGCAGGGGCTTGATCAAAATACAAAAAGACAGTTTCTGGATACTGGGACTATACATATAATAGCCATAAGCGGCTCTCATATTGGAATTCTTGCTATCCTCTTTCTCTTATTTCTTATGCCTACTCCAATTCGTGTTAGATACACAATTATTCCTGCCTTCCTCCTCGGGTACATTATAATAATCGGATACCTTCCGTCGGCAGTCAGGGCTTTTATTATGATCTCATTTTTTATGTTGATAAAGGCTATTTTGAGGACTCAAAAGCCAATGAATATTCTGTGTCTGACAGCTTCATTAATGCTTCTTTTTAACCCCTATTCCATGATGAATCCCGGTTTTACTTTTTCTTTTATAATCGTGATTTTTCTCATACTCGGGTGGGATACGGTATCAACAATCTCCGAATGTCATAATGAAATCTATTACTGGAAGCCGGGCAGAGGTCTTTCCTTTTCCAGAAAAACAGGGAATTGCATAACAAGAAATATTCTTATCGCCATAAGCACGACAATAATCGCAGGCTTTGCCAGTATTCCTCTTCAGCTTTATTATAACAATATTTTCACACCAATAATGCCGATAGTAAATATCATTCTCCTGCCACTTCTTTTCCCACTCTTCCTGTCATGCATACTTAAAATATTTTTCTACCCATTACTACACTTTCATTTCGTGAATTCATTCTTTAATTTTTTCATCTCAGGGATTGTAAACTCTATTTTTGGAACAGTTGAACTTGGATACAACACAAATACAAGCTTTTACCTCGCCCAGCCCCCGCTGATTTTTGTATTGATTTTCTATTTAGTATTAATTTGTGTTCTACTCTTTTTCAGAAGAAAACTTTCATGGATATTGGGAGTGATATTAGTTCTGCTTACAGCTTTTCTTCTGTGCACGCCACTATGGCAAAACAATAAAGCGATTTTTTTAAGAGAGGCAGGAGAAGGTCCTGTTTCAGTTTTATTATTAAGTCCTAAAGAATCTTCCGCGATAGTCTTGAACTGTCCAGCTTATTCGGCTTTTAATATTATAAATACATTGAAGACTAATGGGATAAATAAAATATCAGCAATATATGCAACAAAGTTGAACTCATATTATGCAGGGAATATCAAAAAACTATCGGAAACATATCCTCCCGAACGAATCATAATTCTTCAGAAAACACGAAAAAGTAAATTATCGAAGGAGGTCGAAGATTTTTGCGGAGAATCCGGAATCACTCTTATTGTGCCGGATGCAAAAAGTGAAGAAGCTTCTCCCTCTGAAAATAATATCTGTATATCAGATGGGAGAAGTAATTATAATATAGAGAAAGAAGAGGCTGCTCTGGGACAAATTGTCTATTCGCTACGTAAAAACGGTAAAAAAGTCGATACCGCAAAATTTATAACTTCTAATACCTTAGAAGAACAGGTTATAGAGCTGAAATAATAATATATATCAAAATTTGACAAGAGTATTTATCTTGTAATTGACCCCTTCCGCAATGCCGCTAGTGTACATTTTTTGCTATGAACTAATTTGCACCAGCTCTATATATCTAAGCAATACCGCATAAATGAATACAATTAATATTGAACAAGAAGCAATTATGAGCTATACTCAGAAACAGGAGGAACTCATAATGATAAAAATATTATTGACAGAAGAGGAAGAAAGGGAGCTTGGAAAGATTAGGAGGAGGATAAGTGATTATCGTTCCGAA
>JAJXWI010000059.1 GCA_021781705.1 bacterium
CATCCAATTGTGAGAATGGGCCTCTGTCGCTCGTCGCAACAATTGGATCAAAGAGCCCGTGACTGTTATCATATTAATTTCACTTTCCATTTGGGAGAAGAACCCTTTTTAAGCCTCTCTGTACCTACAATACTTGTAGCCTCCAAGGGGTATACCATCTCTGGGGTATTTTCTGATTTTTTTATTTTAGATTATTGACGAAATGGTTATTTTATGATATAAATAAATCTCAAATTTTATAAACTTGTAAAAATTTGGTTTTTATAGATTTTAAAAAATGGAGGGCGTTTATAAGAAATTAAAGGAAATAATAAAAGAATTAAGTATGTATTATGATGCGGATCAAAATAAGCATGATAAAAAATAACGGAAAAAATATAGGATAAAGTAAAAACAAAGGTAACTAAATATTATGAAAATAGCAAAAATAATCGTATGTCTGATAACTCTAAACTTAGTGTATGTACTTAATGCTGGTGGACCTCATAACGGGTTTACAGTGACCTGTAGTGGTGTCACTACAATCAAACCTGATTCCGGCAAACCACAATATCGCATTAAATTGACAGAAAAAGGCGAAAATTGTACTAGGGTCTCCGGAGGGCCTATTACTGAAATAAGCGAAATTGTTAAACCAGGAGCATCTTTTACCAGCATTGGTAAATCTTTTGTAACGCCTTCCGAAGGCTATTTCTCATATACTGTTACATCTTATATCCTAAGCGGTGACACTGGAGAGAACGTGGTAGCAGGTCCATATATAGTACTTCAAGTAACGCCTGAGACTGTGAGCACAGATAGTGAAGGTATAAAATGGGATTTGAAATTTCCGACAAATGGTACTAAAGTCCTAACTATATCAGCAATTGCGGAAGCAATAGATTTAACAAAATGAGGCTCTTTCAGTAATTTTGTGTAAACAGTCTTTATTGTTTTTAAATGAGCGAGGGGAAGGCAGATCTCCAAAGGAGACCCCGAAGCTCATTTTCTTTGTATTCACAATTGTGCCTTCCTTCAAAACGAATCACAAAAAGGCTAAGCGCCAGTTTCCAGTCACCTGTTGGTATAGTCCATTTTTTAGTAGCATTTTGTAGTGCCAGACACATTGTCTTAAGGCTATTTCTAAAAAACATTTTCTGAGATTTACGTTTAATAATAAAAATTCTGGAAATAATTTTACCACATAAAACTGAAAAACTATCTGTCTTTGATAGGCAGATAGTAGTTTTGTCTCATGATTTTGATGTGATTTACAATAGTATTTGCTCTCTTTAACCCGGATTCCTAAAGGTGAGTTATAAATTTCTTTAAAATTCTGCATTAGAAATGGATTTTGATCGAGTTTTTTATAAGGAATGAATTAACTTCGGCGAAGTTAAAAAATCATAACTCAAGATGTTGTTAAACAACGAAATGAGCCTTCCTAAGCCGCACCATGCTATTGATAGATAAATGACAATATTGTCTCTAGCAGACCCTTTTTCTCTAATTTAGGCTTTTGGGTTTTAAGGGGCAAAAGAGATTTTGCATTTTCGTTCGGTGATATCTTCCTCGCAAGCAAATTAAAATAGAGTAATATGCATATATTCATGGATTCAGCACAAGTTTTCTGTATAATTCAAAATTATTGGAGTAATTGCAAAACTCAAACACAAAAAGTTGAGGGAAAAAATAATGAGTAAGAATCAGAGGGCAGCAGCAATTATAAATGTCGTGAGCAAGAAGCTAAGCGAACAATCAGGGTATGGGAGGTTTGTATCGGAAATTTATGGTGAAGATGTTTTCAGTTTAAGAGCTATGAAAGACTATCTTCCGAAGCCGATTTATCAGAGTTTATTAGCTACCATCAGAAGGGGCGAATCTCTGAAGCACGATATTGCCGACGAAGTTGCAAACGCAATGAAAAGATGGGCAATAAGCAAAGGTGCAACACATTACACGCACTGGTTTCAACCATTGACAGGGACAACCGCTGAAAAGCACGATTCTTTTATTGTGCCAGACAATGAAGGTGGAGTGATAATGGATTTTTCTGGTGAAACTCTAACAAGAGGCGAACCAGATGCGTCAAGTTTCCCATCAGGGGGCATAAGGGCTACTTTTGAAGCCAGAGGATATACTGCCTGGGATCCCACCAGTCCTGCTTTTATAAAGAGAACTGATAAAGGTTCAATACTTTGCATACCCACTGCTTTTTATTCTTACACAGGAGAAGCCCTTGACAAAAAAATTCCACTTCTCAGATCCATGCAGGCCATAGATGAGCAGACAAAGAGACTTCTTGCTTGTTTTGGAGAACAAGTTGACGGAAGAATAATAACAACACTGGGAGCTGAACAGGAATACTTTCTTGTAGATAAAGAGCTTTATTATGCAAGACCCGACCTCCTTCATTGCGGCAGGACTCTTTTTGGAACGCTTCCGGCAAAACACCAGCAGCTGGAAGATCATTATTTTGGCGCAATTAAAACAAGAGTTCTGAACTTCATGATAGATGTAGACAGGGAACTCTGGAGACTTGGGATTCCCGCGAAGACCAGGCATAATGAAGTTGCTCCTTCTCAGTTTGAAATAGCTTCACAATTCGAAGAACTTAATCTTGCAGTTGATCATAATATGCAGATTATGGAAACATTGAAGGATACTGCAAACAAGCACGGTTTTGTATGTTTGCTTCATGAAAAACCGTTTCTTGGAGTCAATGGTTCCGGCAAGCACAATAACTGGTCTATTGCCGCAAATGGAATAAATCTTTTGAATCCTGGTAAAAATCCACACGAAAATGCAATATTTATGACTGTTTTATGTGCAATAATAAAAGCCATAGACACTCATGCCGATATTTTACGTGCCACAGTTGCGAAAGCAGGAAATGATCATCGTCTCGGAGCCAACGAAGCTCCTCCTGCAATTATATCAATCTTTCTAGGAGATCAGCTTACAGAGCTTATTAATCAAATAGAAAACGGGGGAGGCAAGTCCGCCAAGGCTTCGGAAGTGATAAAGATCGGCGTTGACACATTCCCTCCGCTTCCAAAGGATGCGACAGACAGAAACAGAACGAGTCCATTTGCTTTTACCGGAAATAAATTTGAATTTAGAGCTGTAGGATCAAGCCAAAATTGCGCTAACCCCAATACTGCGTTAAACACAATGGTAGCTGAAGCTTTTGATGAAATTGCTACTGAGCTTGAGAAGGATAAGGGTGATAAAAAGAAATTCAATGCCAGCTTGCAGGTGATACTTAAAGGGATCATAAAGAAGCATAAGAGAATTATCTTCAACGGAGATAACTATACTAAAGAATGGCAAAAAGAAGCCGAAAGGAGAGGGCTTCCTAACCTTAAAAATACGCCTGAAGCTCTTGATGCGATGGCTACGCATAAAGCAGAGGAACTATTTAGTAAATACAAGGTGCTCAGCAAAGTGGAATTGCACTCAAGGTATGAAGTTTTCAAGGAAGAGTATGGCAAGAATATCCTTATTGAAGGAAATCTTGTATATGACATAGCGAAAGTAATGATACAGCCTTGCGTTATCAAGTACCAGAATATGCTTCTTGACAATCTTGTAAAACAGAAAGCTGCTGGAGTAGAGGCAGGGGTTGAAACTATTACAAAGAAAGTAAATGAAATAGGCGCGTTGATAAACAGATTGGAAGATGACCTTACAGTTCTTAAGACTAATATTCTAAAGTCAAATCTTGCTAAAATTATTGAATACATGTTCAAGTTAAGGACTAGTGTAGATTTGCTGGAATCACTTGTTGATGATGAGCTATGGCCAATGCCTAAATATTCGGAATTGTTATTTATTTTATGATTTTTCTTTTCTGTGGTGTTTCTTTTGTTCTAACAGGAAACTGAGGCCTTGTAGCGGCCCCAGAAATGTGGACAACTAGGAGAATTGAATAATGTGTAAACCAAAATAATTCATGCGCCCACAGATTATAAACAGGTTATAGCTTTGTTTTAAATCAGAAAGTTAAGTAAGCAACATTGATTTAAGCGGGCAATTTTATTTGGCAGGGTGTCGAAGTTGTGTCAGACAGGCTTCTAGTATCTAAAATATTCTGAAATCAGGTTGAATATTTTTAACTACAAACAAAATTAATGTGGACGTTTTATAATATTATAACAGTAGGTTTAAGTTTATGTTGTCTAATATACTTGAAAGCAGTTTAAGCTTAGGGGCGGTTGCTTCCCCTTTCTATGCGTTTGAACAATGCGATACCTTAGGGAAAATTATCGTGGTGATACTGTGTTTTATGTCTATATACGCATGGTCGGTGATGGTGGATAAATTTCGGTACCTTTCCAGAACTCTCAAGACATCAAAGGAGTTTAAGGCTATATTCAGGGATTCGAAATACCCTCTTCTAATTTATTCTGAAGGGAAAAAAGAAAGCGGCCCGCTGGGGGATCTTTACAGAAAAGCTTCAAGAGAATTAATAGACTTTTATAATATTCGCGAAGAAGACGCCACACAGTACGGAAGCAGGACTTTTCCTTCTCAGAAACTTTCTTTTGGCCAGCTGGAAAGTGTTAGAACCATTCTGGAACAAGGAGTTTCCGACAAAATCATGGATTTGGAATCAAAGATGGGTTTTCTTGCCACTGCTATAAGCATAAGTCCATTAATGGGACTTTTTGGTACTGTTTGGGGCATAATGATGTCTTTCGTGTCAATGGCTATTATCGGCAAGGCGGATATTCCGACTATGGCGCCGGGGATAAGCAGCGCACTGCTTACAACTGTTCTGGGGCTGACTGTTGCCGTTCCTTCCCTCATCGGATACAACATTTTGTCTAACTACATAAGGCAGATAACTAGCTGTATGGATAATTTTATTGAAGATTTTATGGCGAAACTCAAGCTGGAACACAGTTGATTTAAAGATTTTTTATATGAGAAGAGAAAGACGAAATTCACAGCTTGATGCAATCAGGACCATAGACTTGACTAACCTGATAGACGTTGCTTTTACTTTGCTTATTGTTTTTATGATAACAATTCCGCTCGTTGAGTACAATGTAAATGTCAATCCTCCGGAGATGAATGCAGAGCCGATGGAAAGCAAGGAGGACAGCATTTATGTAAATCTTGACAGCAAAAACAGGGTTTTTTTTCAGGACCGGCTGGTCAGTGAGAAACTGCTTGGCGAAAAAGTATCCGAAGCCATTAGTAAAAAATCCAACACTATTATATTTCTGAGGGCCGACGGCATCTGTTCCTACAACGAAGTTATGCAGATAATGAAGGTAATTAAGTCTGCCGGCGCAAAGAATATCTCGCTTATTACGGTGAAAGAAGAATAAAAAAGAATTTTGAATTTTTGATTTTGAGTTCTAAATTATAGACAAAACAGGCATAAAATACGTCATAATACATTGAAAGTTTAAATGGGAAAGTATGAATTTTTTATATCCTGAAATCTTGTGGAATTTTCTGTGGGTTCTTCCCCTCTATTTTGTTCTCATATTTTATTCAGCTTTAAAGCGGAAGAAGCTCATTAAGCTGATTATAGGATCGAGAGACCTGAAGGAATATGTTAATGTATCTTTTGGGAAGCGTAATTTTAGGCATGTTTTGTTGTTTCTTGCAATTGTTCTTGCTTTTGTTACGGCAGCCAGGCCGTATTGGGGATATCAACTGCTGCCTTATACCAGCAGCGGCAGGGATATGTTGATAGTGCTGGATGTGTCAAAGAGTATGCTTTCCAGAGATGTGGCGCCATCAAGGCTTGACCATGCCAAGTTTTTAATGAGAGAATTGATAGCTAATACTCCGGGGGATAGATATGGCATAATTGCTTTTGCAGGCAGAGCATTCCTAGAATGCCCGATTACGGAAGATAGAACCAGCCTTTTTAGTATTATAAACGAGATAAACACCTCTAGCATACCTGTGGGCGGCACTAATATCGAAAGAGCTCTTAAACAAGCGATAAATGCTTTCAAAGCGGCCAGCGGCGGATATAAAGCTATTATTCTCATTACTGACGGAGATGAACTGCAAGGAAACAGTACAGATACTATTGAACAGCTTAAAGATTTAAAAATTCCACTTTTTGTCGTAGGTATAGGAAATCCTGATGCTCCAGCGCCGATACAAATAAAAGACGAAAAAGGAAATCTGATTTTTCTGAGGGACTCTGCAGGGGAAATTGTTAAGACAAAATTGAATGAAGAGCTGCTCAAGAAGTTTGCGTTTGCTACGGATGGGCTTTATCTACGCTCTACGGCGACAGGTTCAGGAATAGCTGAACTGGAAAAGAGGATTTCCGGCCTTATCCCGGAAAAGTATTCTTCAAATAATATTTCGAGGCCTCTGGAACGATTTCAGATTCCGCTCCTCTTTGCGGTAGTAATTTTACTCTTCTGGTTTGCGATAGGAGAAAGGAAAGAGAAATGAAGATTTTTAGATTTTTTGGAATAATATTTGCGATTCAATTAATATCATCCTTTGCTTTTTCCGCCACACAGGAAGACGCGGCTCCCCAGGTGTTGTCAGCTTCCAGCAAGGTTGATACTCCAACAGTATCCGGAGGCAATCGGGGCGTCGCTACCCCTGTTGAATGTTACAATACTGGTGTTGATTTTCAAAATTCAGGAAAGAGAGAAGATGCCATAAAATCTTATACTCAAACTGTGAATAAGGGTAAAGATGATCCTATTTTAAGGAGCAAGGCATTTCAGAATATCGGAGTTATTCAACACGAATCGGCAAGAGCGACAATGATGCAAAATCCTGAAGAATGCCTCAAGTCTCTGGATAAAGCTGAACAGTCCTACAAAGAGTCTATGAAACTTCATTCAGGAAAAGATATCGCTGTAAATCAGCAGATCTTATTGAACGACAGAAAGAAAGCCGAAGAGATTATTAAGAACCGCAAGGAAATGGAACAGAAAAAGAACCAGGCAAGAGAAAAGACCAAAGAAGCCTTGGACAAACAGCAACAAGCTAATCAGGAAAATAATAAACAGCAAAAAGAAGAGAAGCAAAACAGTGCTAACGATAAAACTCAGAAGGCTCAACAAGCCGTTCAGGATTATAAAGATTCTGCAGATAAAAATAACAGCCAGCAGGATCAGCAATCTGCCGGCGGAGCTCAGCAGGATTTAAAGGACGCTCGGCAAAACCAGCAAAGCAATAAAGGTCAGGAGTCCGAACAAAAACTAAAGGATGCTCTTGACAAGCTTAGCGGGCAGAACGGAGAGAACGGGCAAAATCAAAACCAGCAGGGGGACAATTCTTCGCAGGGGCAGGACAAAAACCAGCAGCAGGAACAGAAGCGCCAGAATGCTGAAAATAAAACTCAGCAAGCTTTAGATAAACAGCAGCAAGCTAATCAGGAAAATAATCCTCAGGAGAAGGAACAAAAGCAAAACGATGCTGATCAAAAAACTCAGGAAGCCCAGCAATCAGCCAAGGATTATAAAGACTCAATGCAGAAAAATGATAAAAACAATCCTCAGCAGCAGAAGCAACAGCAGAATGCTCAAAATGCAGAAGATAAGCTGAAGGAAGCAAAAGAAGATCAGGAAAACGGAAAAAGAGAGGGTGCTGAACAAAAACTAAAGGATGCTTTGCAAAGTTTAAAAGATAACAAACAAGACAATCCCCAGGATAAAAACGACAAAGGCGATAAAGGCGACAAAGATAAACAGCAGCCGAATATTCCAGATAAGCTTCCGCAAAATCAGGGCGGGCAGGAAGAACAAAAACAATACGACAGTAATGATATTCCAAAGGATCAAGCGGAGTCTGTTATTCGAATGATGACTGATGATGAGAAGTCTTTAAATGACGCTCTTAAGGACAAAGAAAAGGACGCATATGGTTCGCAGGGTGTTGATAAGGATTGGTGATTTTTTCCAAATTTTGAATGTTGAATTTTAAATTTGGAATGTGACTTAGAGAACAGCTGAGTGGTGAGTTTTGAATATGAATAGATATTTTATTTTACTTTTTGTTGCTTTGGCAATGTCGTTTTCAGAAATGACCTTTGCAGATGTAGATATTTCTCTACAGCCGACTCCTGTTATTGCGGGAGAACCTGCTGTTCTTACTATTCGTTCTACAGAAGGGCGGCCGGAGATTGAAAGTTTTCCTGAAGTTGAGAATATGAAATGGGTTTCCGATGGCAGGGAAGAGAACAGTGTAATGATAATAAATGGGATGCGGTTTGAAATTTCTAATTACCAGATTGTTGCTGGAAAAACTGGAACCATAACTCTTCCTGCATTGAAAATAAAAGCCGGAGATAAGAGTTTTGAAACTCAGCCCAAAGATGTAGCAGTAGTCAGCGGACCTCTCTCTGATCTGGAAAAGTATGTTTTTCTTCATCCTGTATACGGAACGGAAGCGAATACCGTTTATGCAGGGCAGGAAATTCCCCTTGAGATTTATTTTTATAGAGCCTCACAGTTTTCCGCTAACCCGATTGAATACCCGCAAGTAAAACTGGACAATGTGATGTTTGGAAATTTTCGAGATATCAACAAAGAAAGCGATAGGTTTGCTCCGTATCCGTATTTTCAACCGGTAAGAGAAGAAAAAGAAGGAGTCGATTACTTAAAGAGTTGCTTCTTTACTACCGTGGTTCCAATATCCGCAGGGAAGTTGAGCGGGACAGTTTCAGTAATGCTTGACGTGGTAAGCCCGAGAAAGAGAGGGCGAAGCGCAGGAATTGACGGCGGGTTGTTTAATATGTCATTTGCTTTTGGAGAAGATCCTTTTTTTAGCGGGAATAAACGCTTTACAAAATTAATCACAGCGAAGCTTCCTGATCTTAATGTTTTGCCGCTTCCACCGGTCCCTGATACTGCGAACTTTATAGGACTGTTTGGAAAGTGGGATGTTAAATTTGACATCTCTTCGATAAATAAAATCAAGGAAGGAGAGTCTCTGACAGTCACTGTTAATATTGAAGGATATGGTTCGTTAGAATCCCTTAAAGCTCCGGCTCTATCAATTTCCGACTTTACTGTTTATCCTCCGGAAATTAAAAAATATGACATGGGCAAGGCTGGAAATCAACAAAAATCTAAAGCTGTAATTACTTATGTGTTAATTCCCACGAAACAGGGGAAAAACAACATATCTATTACTCTGGCTGCGTTTGATAATGTTTCAGGAAAGTATACGCTTTTTCCTTTTAACGCGGCTGTTGATGTTCAGAAAAATAATTTAGCGTCAGGCAATTCGTATTTTGCTGAAAAAGTCGCGGAAAAGAGTTCGGAAAATATTATAAAAAAAGAGAGCAAACAGCGCTTGAATGATTCGATACTTTATATTAAAAAAGATACTTCTTTAAAAGTCTTGATTCCCCTCTGGAAAAACGACCTTATTTTAATTTTCACCTTTGTTTTTGCAGGTCCTCTGTTGCTTTTAGTTTTTGAAGGAATCAGGCTTAGACGGTACAGGATTAATATGAATGATTCATCGAGACGCAGGTATAAGGCGGAAAAGGATAAAAGAGCCGTTTTAAAAAAACTCAAGAATACAAAACCTGAAGAGTTGTTGGATTTTGTTAACCGCGACATAGTCAGGCTTATTAACGATTTGTCTGGATATCCACCCGGAACTACTGTGCACGAACTTGAGAAGTTGATTAAAGACAAAGAACTTGCGGAATGTTTAAAAACAGCAAATTCTATGAATTATATGCCGGGCTCGGCGAATACTGAAAATGATTTGAAAAAACATCTATACAAAGCTATGAAAAAATTTTCGATGATTGCAATTTTGCTTTCCTCCGTGTTTGCAGGATTTGGAATTTTTGGAGCTTCTACTTCTTCAACTATAGATAGTTTCGTAACGGAGTATAACAAGGGCTCCTTCAAAAAGGCCGGAGAAATCTGTACTGAGCGTATAGAGAAGATGTCTCCTAATCCGGCATGGTTGTATAATCTTGGTGACTGCTATTATCGTGAAGGGAATATGGCAAAGGCAATGGTTTGCTTCCAACGAGCATTGCTTCTTGCTCCCAGAGACTCGGATATTTTGCAAAATCTTAGCCATGTAAGAGGAAAGCTTTTCCTGCCTGAACTTTATACTGCCGGAACTCCGGTAGAGCTCATCGTTTATCTGAGAGATATTTTCAGGCCTGATGAATGGCTTCTTATATGTTCTATAGCTGTTTTCTTTATCTTTATAGCTTTAGTTTTAAGGCACGTTACGCACGGGGTTGTTTGGATTTCTATTCTTTCCGGTGCGATTATCATGGTGGCTGTTTCTCTGACAGCATCTATGTATCAAAATAATACTCTCTATTCCGGGGCGGACGCGATAATTATTGAGAGGAATGCTGATATTTACTCTTTACCATCAACTGATTCGCAAAAATCAAAAATTACTCTTCCCCCTGGAGAGTCTGTAAAAATAGAAGATTCCATGGGTGATTGGGTTCTTATTCGAGACGATAAAACAAACGGTTGGATAAAACATTCTGCCATAGAAAAAATCTGGCCCTACTAGCCGAAGTCGGGAGATACGAGAAACATAGTCCATGTCATCTGATTTCATGCTTTTTTAAAGAGGGCAAACAGGAATATTTTTGCTATTCTGATTGAATCTAAAAAGGGCTTGAAACTAGACGTTTTTCCAGTTTTTTTAGAATAATGGACAGATATTTTGATTTCTCTTACCTGAAATCCGGTTATAACCGCATTAAGAAGCACATCCATTTCAAAATCATATCTGTCTTTATTGCTTATTAGCGGTGAGAGTTTTTTTAATGGGTATAGCCTGAATCCGCTTTGCGTGTCAGTGAGTGATATGCCAGTAACCAGACGAAAGGCCAGGTTTGAATATTTTCTTCCTAATCGGCTGGCAAGGGGGACTTTTGCCGAACAGAAATCGCGAGTGCCGATAATTATGCAATTTTCATTTTCTTCCATTTGTTTAATAAATTTTGGAATTTCCGCAGGATCGTGCTGCCCGTCGGCATCGATTGAAATCAAATGAGTGTAACCATTTTTAATAGCCCATTTGAAAGCTTCTCTCAACGCATTTCCCTTGCCGTAATTTTCTGGAATCGAGATTATATTTATTCCTGAAATCTTGCTCAGTTCGTCAGACGTTTTATCCGTGCTTCCATCGTTTATCACAAGAACATCAATCCCGTTTTTTAATGCTTTTTGTGCAACTTGGCTTATTGTAGTCTCATTATTATATGTCGGAATAACTGTTAAAATTTTCATATCTATCAGCGCCCACTGTATCAGTTCTTTTTGCTCATTGAATCAAGTTTTGGGATAACCCTGAAGGAAGAGATAATTCACCACAATAGCACATCTCTATAATTTATATAACTTCTTAAAGTATTGTTACTTATAAGTAAGTTAAGCATTTTTTACACTTGCTGCAAGTGTGTGTGCGCGATTTTTTTAGAAAATATCACAGCCGTTCCGCAGAAATTTTTTAGAAAGAGACTGGCAAATATAGATGAGTTTTGATATTATTTTCAAATGTGGGTCTTTAGATTGATAGGCTTAGCACATTAGTCATTACGATAATGTGCAACTACTAATAGCCTTTGACCTATAGCTAGACGAACTGGTGTTTAACTTACAAACATTAAATTGAAGAGATTTATTATGGCAATAAACCCATTGGCTGGGAAACTGGCCCCAAAATCGATTCTTACAAACATTCCTAAGCTGGTGAGCGCATACTATACAAATCATCCGGATCCAGCACAGTCATCCCATCTTGTAGAATTTGGGACATCAGGCCACCGCGGTTGTTCTTTCAAAACTACCTTTAACGAAGATCATATCTACGCTATTACACAAGCTATATGTCTTTATCGTAAAAATGCCGGAATAAGAGGTCCTCTTTTTGTCGGCATTGATACTCACGCTCTTTCCGAACCTGCCTTTATTTCTGCGTTAGAAGTGCTGGCTGCAAATGGTGTCGAAACAATGATTCAATCAGGCGGAGGATATACTCCGACTCCATCTGTTTCTCATGCGATATTGAGGTACAATAGAGAGATAAAAACCGGACTTGCAGACGGGATAATTGTTACCCCTTCGCACAATCCTCCTGATAATGGCGGCTTTAAATACAATCCTCCAAATGGTGGACCCGCTGATACTAGCATAACTAAATGGATTGCTGATAAGGCCAACGAACTCCTTAGGAATGGCAATAAGGAAGTAAAGAGAATCTCGATAGAGAAGTCTCTGAAAGCTTCAACAACACATGAGTATGACTATGTTAAGCCTTATGTAGACGATCTGAAAAACATTATCGATATGGACGCGATAAAATCATCAGGCCTTAGGCTCGGTGCGGATGCTCTTGGCGGTTCCGGGCTAGGCTATTGGATGCCCATAGCGGAAACATACGGACTGAATGTTGATCTTATAAACGGGTATGTTGACCCGACTTTTAGTTTTATGAGTGTTGACAGAGATGGCAAAATCCGTATGGATTGCTCTTCTCCTTATGCGATGGCAGGCCTTATCAACCTGAAAAATAAGTACGATATAGCTTTTGGAAATGACCCTGATTTTGACAGACATGGAATAGTAACAAAGAGTGCAGGATTACTTAATCCGAATCATTACCTTTCCGTTGCTATCTGGTATTTATTTCAAAATAGGGCAGGGTGGAGAAAAAATGCGGCAATAGGAAAAACTCTTGTCAGCAGTTCTATGATAGACAGGGTAGCAGCTCATCTCGGCAGAGAATTGGCTGAAGTTCCTGTTGGATTCAAATGGTTTGTCGATGGACTTGTAGATGGCTCATTCGGGTTTGGCGGAGAAGAGAGCGCCGGAGCCTCGTTCTTAAGGAAGAACGGTACGGTATGGACTACGGATAAGGACGGCATAATTCTGTCATTGCTTGCCGCAGAAATTACTGCAAAAACAGAACGTGATCCAGGCGAGCATTACAAGGATCTTACTAGGAAATTTGGTGCTCCGGTTTATGAGCGAATGGATGCTCCAGCCAATGCAAAACAGAAAAATATATTGAGCAACCTTTCTCCTGATCAGGTAAAAGTTTCAGACATTGCCGGAGAAGAAATTAAAGCTAAGCTGACGAAGGCGCCATGGAATAATGCTGATATCGGCGGGCTTAAGGTGGTGACTGAAAGTGGCTGGTTTGCCGCAAGACCTTCCGGCACGGAAGATGTTTATAAAATATACGCAGAGAGTTTCCTGGGAAAAGACCACCTGAAAAAGATTCAGGCAGAAGCTCAGCAAATTATCAGCGATACCTTTAGATTAGCTGGCGTATAAAGAGCAATAGACGGTGGTGGCGTTGTTGTACATTTTTTGTTTTGTACTTTTCATCTTCAGGCTAATAATCATTTGAAAACATGTCGAGTATTAAATGACAATAGGATGAGAGGTTGCGATTGAATTTTCCACAAAAAATATTTATGTGTGCCATGTTTTTGGCGTTTTCTTTCTCCTTATTTTCATCAAAAACTATTAATGTTATGGCTCCTCTCATGATTGATTTGACTGATACAGGGAAAGTGAGTGATTTTAGGGATCAGTTGAAAAATTGTAAGAATATCGATATTAATGCTGTTAGTGTAGATGTATGGTGGGGAAAGTCAGAAAGTGACACTATTAGACATTTCGACTGGACCTATTATGATTCAGTTTTTAAGATGATAACTGATGTGGGGTTACAGATTCAGCCGATCATGTCATTCCACGCGTGTGGTTGTAATGTAAGTGACACTGTAAATATTCCGATCCCTTCCTGGGCATGGGGAATTGCCGGTAGTGGTGCTAAATACGTAAGTGAACAAAATGATCCTGGAAATTCAGAAGTTATTTCTGTTTGGGCCGTAAACTATGACAGCATTCTTCAGGAGTATCAAAAATTTATGGAGGCTTTTCAAGGGCATTTTGCGGGGTATGCAGATAAGATTCAGGCTATAAATATTAGCTGCGGGCCAGCGGGAGAATTGCGTTATCCGTCTTATAATACTTATAACGATACAAGTGGGCATAGCTGGGGGCGTGGATACCCCACAAGAGGTTATCTGGAATGTTATTCCGAAGAAGCTAAAAGCTCATTTAGAAATGCTATGAGTCATAAATACGGAACCATTTTAGCTCTAAATACAGCTTGGGGTACTTCGTTGGTATCATTTAGTGATGTAAATCCGCCTAGCGATGGTGATAATTTCTTCCAAATAAAGAATCCTAAAGCTTATATAAATGCACAACACGGAAAGGATTTCATTGAGTGGTATAATAATGAGCTTATAAGACATGGCCGGGAAATGTTAACGATTGCCTGTGCCGCATTTAATGGAGCATTTTCTAAGATTCCGTTAGAAATAAAGATTCCGGGTATTCATTGGGAAATGTCTGATCCTAACATGCCAAGAAGCGCCGAAGTATGCGCCGGTTTGGCGGCTAATAATTTTCATACTTGGGATAGTTCAAGTCCTGCAGGTGGAACCGAGTACCTGCCAATTTTGAATATGGTAAAGACTTTTGATGGTGTTTCGGGCAGGCATGTCCTTGTTTACTTTACTTGTTTAGAAATGTCTAATGGTTATTTTTACAGTTCTCCCTATTCACAACCTGCCGCACTTGTCTCATGGGTTGGCAGTCAGGCTGGAAGCATAGGACTTAGCATCAAGGGAGAAAACGCCGTTGCTCCAAATGGTGGATCGACTTGGGATGAGCACAGCTTCTGGTGGAATACAAACCGCGCCCTTTCATCTTTGCCATATGAAGGTATTACTATTCTTAGAATTGGGGATGTGGCGTACGGAGATCAGTATGGTAATTTTCAGAAGCTAATCAATAATTATAAATAAATGGAAGTTCTTGCAAAATTAATTGTCGGCAGCTTTCCTTTTGAAAATTAAGAAATGGCCATGCCTGCTCTGTCATAATTCCGCTATAAAACATTGACTAAAGAGAATTTTTCAGAACCCGCCAGATCCGGACAAAACTCAAGTGATCCAATTGTTTTTTTAAAAAGGTGTTTCTTTAGTTACGACATCCCTTATCCACGGCATATCGCCAAACCTATCTTTTTCATATCCGGTTGCCAGATATAAGTGTTGAAAACCTTGTTCATAAAGAACTTTTGCAAAAACTTCGCCTGGTATTTCTTCTTTAAGGTCAGAATCAATATAAATTGGAATGTTTTTATTGTACCGTTCCATGACATCTTTGAAATCCTTTGAACGATTAAATATTGCTATCTTTTTATTAACAAAAGATGCCTGCATTTCCCATGCTTCGGTAAGAGTTTTATCGTCATCTATAAATATTAACTCAGGCTGTTCTTCTTCTTTTACTGGTTTATTCACTATGGATATTGGAATATACGGCGCAAAACTCTTTGGAATGATTTTTATTCCCAGATTCCTTATTCGCTCTCTGATTTCCGTCTCTTCATATCGACTCGTCACCAATATTGCCTGTGTTTTTAAATTTAACTGTTCTATCAAGTCCAAGCCTGTTTCCTTGGAATTGACAAGTTCGTAGTCGACTAAAAATAGATCATGTTCTGAACTCGAAGTTTCGCAATATCTAGTAAAGGCTGACGGTTCATAAAAATGGTCAAGCGTAACCGATCTGTTTTCAACATTCTCAGGTAAATGTGTTTGCCAAATGTTGTGAATAGATTCATCATCATCCAGAACAATAATATGGGTAT
>JAJXWI010000006.1 GCA_021781705.1 bacterium
ATAAAAGAGTTTCTACAATTGCGCAGAGACAGGATGACTTTTGCTATGCTTGTAGGAATTCCATTGATTCAGATACTAATTTTTGGCTATGCTATAAATACTAATCCAAAAAATCTTCCGACCGTAACTTTAGTTTATGACAATAGTAATTTCTCAAGGCGAATAGTATCAGGAATGGTAAACAGTAAATATTTCACCATAATTGCTGAGGCTAAATCTGATGAAGAAGTGAATCGCTACCTAAGGAACGGCGATGCGTTGTTTGCTGTTACGATCCCACCTCAGTTTACCAGAGATTTAATTAAAGGCAAAAATCCTTCTATTTTGATAGAACCGGATGCTTCAGATCCAACAACCGTAGCGAATGCGCTCGGCGACATAACCCAAATAATAAACAGTGCTGTTGAATCGGAAATAAAGGGAGCCGTATCGTATCTCAAAAAAGATCCGCCTCCATTTAATATAATCATCCACAGGGATTACAATCCTGAAATAAACACGCAATACAATGTTATTCCCGGGCTGGTAGGTATGATTCTTACGCTGACTATGGTGATTATCACTTCTATCGCAATAACAAAAGAGAAGGAAACAGGAACCAATGAAAATCTACTTTCAACCCCTGCGATTCCTTTAGAAATTATGATAGGCAAGATAGTACCATACGTACTTATCGGTTATGTTCAGGTGCTTTTAATTTTGGGGTGTGCCAAATATGTTTTTGGCGTCCCCATCCTTGGAAGTGTATGGCTTTTGCTTTTTGTCTGTTTGTTTTTTATCGTCGCTAACTTGATGATTGGTCTGATATTTTCAATTCTGGCAAAAACACAGATGCAAGCCATACAGATGTGTATGTTTTTCTATTTGCCATCCATTATGCTTTCAGGATTTGTTTTCCCGTTTTACGGAATGCCTGTCTGGGCGCAGAATCTTGGCAATCTCCTTCCAATGACTCACTTCCTCCCGATAGTCAGAGGAATTATGCTAAAAGGCAATCAGTTTCAGAATTTTTCCTGGCATTTTTACTGCCTTCTGGCCTTTCTCGTAGTAATTACCATCATCGGCCTTCTCCGTTACCGAAAAACTCTTGATTGATTCAAATGACTATAATTCTTAAAGCGAATCTGGTACAAAGGAACAGGAGATCCTACTAAAAGTTGTGTATGAAAAGAAAAACAACGTACCTAAATTTATATTAAATTAAGAAACAAAAACATAAAAAAGGAACTTTGTTTTATGGAAGAAAAAAGTACTATCTCCCGACACGAAAAAAACAATAATCACTACACTTAAGGAACTCTTTAGTCTAGGAATAGGCAACAGGCTAAAGAAAATAATTTAAGCCGATTCTTTTAGTCTTTGCTTCTCGGCAAGATCAGTCAAGCAGTCTGGTTCTGGAAGCGTTAAAAATTTTTCCTTTTTTATACAGTCAATCAGAATATCACGGACTAACAAATTATTATAAACTTTTATATCCGTGGCTCCATCAAATTTATAGTTATCCCCTCCGGAAAACATAAAATCATTAATGCAAATCGAATAATATTTGGCCATTTGTATTTCTTGACCATTGTTAAGAATCATAGAAACTACCCTATTTCCAACTGGTTTTGAATGATCAAATACAACTTTCATGCCGCAGAATTGTATACACCCTACTTTATTGTTCCCATAATTATCCAGACCGTGCTCCATTACAGCCTTTATAGATTTTCCTGACAACTTCATACTGACAATAGTATTTTTAAAGGGGAATATTCTATAAATATCTCCTAGAGTAATATCCCCTTTTTCCAATCCCCCTCGTATGCCAAGCCCGTTAATGAAAGCAATTTGCGAATTTATTATAGACTCATTCACTATCTTAGCCATATAAACACCTAATGCATTTACCGTCAGTTTATTATAATGCAAAGTCATTGCTGATTCGCCTATGACTTCAGAGTACTTCTTCTCTATATCCGAGTATTTTGCCAAAATTCTTTCTCCGTTATTTTCAGAAAGTATTTTAACGTCGGTGGGGACGCTGCAGACTTTTGCTTCGATTTTATTGACTATCTTAGTTCTATCGTCTATGTCAATTTTAATAACCCCATATTTTCTGCCATAACATTCGGCTTGAATAACTAATACTTCATTTATTCTTCCACAGACAGTTTCATGACTGTGTGCGGAAATTACAACATCAAACCCTTTGGTATTTAAACACAAATTATTAATTTCTTCTCCTACAATTTCTCCGGTATTTTTATCCTGTGCTGAAGGGATATGAGTTAAAGCTACGATAATATCAGGCACTCCGTTCTCATCTTTACTTGCATTCAAATAATCAATCCAATACTGGGCAGCTCCCCACGGCTCCGTAATCTTGAGCCCTTCCAAATTCTTAGGTTTAGTAGTTATGCCTGTAGCGATCGTACTTAATCCTATAAAAGCTATCTTTACGCCGTCTACTTTTACCATCTTATAAGGGGCAAACCAAGCCGGAGTTTTCCCATTTTCTTTATTTACGACATTAGCGGCAAGATAGACGAAATTACCATCTTTCTGCCATTTATCAAATGCTTTTTGTTCCCAGTCAAACTCATGATTGCCGACTGCCGAAAAATTAACTCCAAGTTCTCTAAACATATCGCTTATGGGAGCGCCTTTAGTATCATAAGAAACAACAGTCCCCTGATAATTATCTCCTCCGGAAATTAAAACAACATTATCCCTTCCATATTTTTTTATTTCAGAGAAGATTGCGTTCATAAAAAATATCATCCCAGGAATATTATTGGTTTTATTATGATATATCATTGAGTGGAAATCATTAAAATTCAGTATATATATCGTTTTAGCATAAATGTTAAAAATGAAGATAAACGCCAAAGCAGATACAAGAACTCCCAAACACCTAAAAGATTTCATATGCATCCATCGTTAGTACTCAAAATAGATTTTGACATAATGCAGATAAAATAAAATGTTAATTTTCGTTAATGTTCGTCCCGGGGATAGTGGTATTAAAATCATATTTGTACAAATTAATTATTCCACTCAGATAAACAAGTATATCGCAATAGATATAAGCCAGCTCAAATTTAGTATCATATTCTGCCTTTATATCCTTTATAATCTCAAGTACTTTTGCCTTTCTGAGATTAAAGTTTAAAGACTCAGTTACAATATCTACTTCCTCTATATTCGTTTTATTACAGATGAAATCGGATAGGCATTTTAGAACAAGCAAGACATGAATAGATACAGCATGTGTAAATACGTTTTCTACCCCCTTGTCACATCTATTAATAATTTCACAATACCTGGCAAGTCTATTGTTAAGATTATTCGAGAAAAGCAATTTTTCATATAGCCGGTATTCCTGCAAAGAACTGCTATTTCCTCCTCCATACATGTAATTATGGATATCTTTTATTCTATTTAATATTAAATTGTTAGAATTACAAATAGACTTAGCATCCGGAAGCTTTTGAGATGATTCGAGATCTACTAAAACGTAAAAATTAGCAATAATTCTGTCTAATTCTCTATTCATCAATTCATACCATTGACTTTCGGGCAATGATTCAATGCCGTTTATGTAGTATGTCTTCGCCAAAGCTTCATCTATATCGTCAGGGTAGATTTTAGTATATAGTCTAACCAGGTGCTTTAAAAAGATCAGGCATAAGAACACAATAAACAAATTAGTTATTAACATTGCGCCGCCCACCTCAAAAATTACATTTTTATGTATGCTCCTAAGTAAACTATTTAGCAGTGGAATTGAGGTAACTTTTTCCAGAAAATAAAGTCCTATTACAATAGTGGTAGTAGCCAGCGTAATATTTGAATTGGCAAGCATCAATCGTCTAGCGGACCCCTTGAATGGCAAAGAATAAAGCCGAGCCTTAATGCACGAGGAAAGGCAGGCGCCATAGAGCATTAGAACCGATTGTTCATAGGATATAAGAGTACTACCCCATAACCCGATAATCATAAAAGTAAATCCGGCAGTGGACTGCATTATAAATGATATTGCTGTTCCAATCAAAAGAATAAGTAGCGGATAGTGGAATCTCGTTATTATGTGCTTTACATAGTCATTGTTTCCTATGAATGCAAAATTATCTTTAATCAGTATAATTCCGAATAGTAAGAGCCCTATGCTAAAAATAAACATAGCAACTAATTTCAGATTTTCATGCCGGCTTTTTCTGAGAATAAAGCGCATAATCCCGCCAAGGCCAAGAATAATGTAAATTAAATTCCTCTCATTAATAAGTGCCAAAAACGATGATGCCCCAGAAGTTACCGAGGCCCCCAATATACAGACAAAAGCAGTTTCAAAATTTATCAGTCCTGAAAAACAAAATGAAGATGTCGAATACATAACCAGCTTACCGGAGTCAGCTACCAACGCTGTAATCCCCGCGCTCTTAAAAAACGATGAAACCAACGAAGGCTTTTCTCTTTTTTTTATTTTTTTCTTGGCTTTGGAAGACTCAACTGAATATTGATTTAGGCTTACAATGCCGGAATATAAAACTCCAAGCGCTAATATCATTGCACAGATATGACCAAACATGAAAACTATATTCCTAAAGTTATTTTATTGGTTTACAAACTTCTCGAAAAGCTCTGGTTATATTTTATAGCATACAGAAGTAGTTGTTCTTCTGAAACCAAACTCAATACTGGCTATGATTGTCCAATCATAACATCGATCTCTCCCATTATCCAGTACTCATATCTCTTTTTTTGTATTTCATACTTGTCCCATATTGTAATCCAAGTATTAATATAATCTCTAAAAGTTTCTACATTATCGCTGCAAGGCATAAGATATGCAAAAAAGAAATTAAAACCCTCTTGGGGAAAGTAATAAATCAAATATCCTGGATAAAGTATATTTATAGCCGAGACCATCTCTCCGAAGTAGCATAGGATATCGCTTTTTTTATCTATGTAAAAATCATTAATATGTTTTAACGGTACAAAATGATATCTTTTAATATGTTCATCCATAAAACTGCCTGCATAAATAATACCGACTCTTAGGTCTTTAGCCGCGCGAAGATGATTAAAATCAGGATATTGTTTTTTATATTTCTTAGGGATTACTGCAACTGGAGTTGCTTTCATGTAGGGATGAGAAGCTATTACACCATCAAATGGAGGACGATACAAATGGCCGCCCACATAGATAGCTATTTGTATCCCTTTATCAAGGCATTTTTGATAATCTACAATATAGGGAATAGAGTAGAATTCGATCCTGATGCAGCCAAGTTCTTGTGCTATAGCATAGATAAAATCTATGTCATACCCAACCAACACGCCATAATTATTAAAAAAAGAAAAAGGAATAGCTTCCGGATTATACCCAACCTGAAGAGTTTTAGTTCTAATGATTTTATCCAGTAGCGATTCTTCAGAACTAAGAGTAGAGAGAGGATGATATTCATCCAGATTCAGATATACTCCTTTTATTTGCGAGTACCAACTTCCTCGGTAAGGATGTATATTCATATGTGTAAGTTCCTCCTTAACCTCATCATCTCCCGACAGGAATTTAGACATTAGAAGACTTATCCCTGCAACAGTAATTACGAAGGAAAATGTACTTACAATAAAAATTAAGATAAGCTTGGCCCAATATATCTTTATTTTGCCAAGGAGTAACGAATAACACATAATTGTACAAACTATAATAAAAATCGCTCCATTCGCATTATTAAAGTAAACCAAAAAATTGGCAACCACCATAAAAATATCATAAGCCTTACTGGGTAGGCCTGCCATCTGAAGGAGGAATGGAACGATTACGGAATTACCCCCAAAGAGACATGGAATCATACCTATATAGTAAATAAGCTGCTCGCCAAAATTAAACGCTCTATCATAGTACCAATGCGCAAAAACGACAAAGAATATCACAAGAAATTTATAACTTGCCGGAACAAGCCAAGCTAGTGGAACAATAATACTTATTATATTGCGGCCTTTTTCATTTTCCCCATTAACCGATAAACTGCCATCGTTCTCTTCATCATTAAATTTGTACATCAAATTATATATAACTGGCAAAGCAAGAAAGACATTACCAGTCGTGAAAGCAATAAACGCCGCTGGCATTGAGTAATGCAGAAACTTTCTATAACTGATCTTACTTATGCTTGCCAATATCCCAGGATAAATGATCATGGAAATAAAAATAAGGTAAAAGATTGAAGCAAGAGCATAAATAAGGACGACTTTTAATTTTATAACACTCAGAGTACCAAATGTATAAGTTGATATAACTAGAACTCCGAACGGCAACAGATGCATGAGATAATCGTTAACGCTCTTCATTATAGATGCCAGTACTCCTGCATATTTTATTAAGGTCATTTTATGCTCTTCTTGGATAAGTGCCAACCCTATCAAAACACAGAATATTACAATCGCAGGGATATAGCCATGTGCCATTGAATGGAATGGATTGTAGGGGATAAACAAGTCGATAAAATCTATTCCTGCAGGATTAAGCGGTTCAGGGCAAAAAAACCTATTTCTTTCGATATCAGGAAAAGAATGTTGAAGCCCCAAAGCATAAAAAACACTGACAGCCCACAAAAAAAGAAGTATGATGCCACCTTTTTTTCCCATAAGTTTAGCATTATCCATACTCAGAGAACCAATAGAATGCAGTATACTGAAAATCATATAAGGAATAATTGGAATCTGGTATATCCTTATAAATAAGGTATTAACAGGTTCCAATACAACACACCCATCACCAAAGGAAATCCCAAGAATTAGACCTACACATGTTGATATGTATATCTTACTGCCGAGTGACAATTTTTTGTAAAAATTAAATGCAAACATATTAAAAAAAGCCAGAGATTTCACTCTGGCTTAAATTTATAGATTATTCAAGGCTTCTTACGATCATGCCCGACCTGAGTTTAGGCTCAAACCATGTAGATTTAGGGGGCATTATCTGACCGGCATCAGCTATAGCCATCAGTTGATCCATCCCTGTAGGATATATAGCAAATGCAACTTTGCAATCTTCATTGCACCTTTTGACAAGCTCTTTCATGCCTCTTATACCGCCAACGAAGTCTATGTGTTTGTCAGTTCTTGGATCTTGAATTCCAAGCAATGGAGCCAAAACATTGTCCTGAAGCAAAGACACATCAAGAGATTTGACAGGATCGTTAGGAATTATTTCCTTTTTCGCAGTCATTGTATACCATTTCCCGTCAAGGTACATAGAAAATTCTGTCCTTTTCTTTGGCTTTGCCTGACTTGGATCAGAAACCTTTATTTCAGCGACCGTAAACTTTTCCTTGATCTTATTTATGAGCTGCTCAGAAGTATGTCCATGCAAGTCTTTAACTACTCTGTTATAGTCCATAATGTAAAGTTGATTGTCAGGAAATATAACCGACAGGAAATAACAATATCCTTCATTTCCCCGGTGTTTTGGATTCTTATTTTTCCTGAGCTCATAAACTCTTGAAGCAGCAGCAGACCTGTGATGTCCGTCCGCTATATAAAGATATGGAATTTTGGCAAATAAATCCACATATTTCTTCACTTCGCTCTTTTCTTCAATAATCCATAAGGTATGAGCGACTCCGTCCTCAGCTACAAAGTCAATATGAGGATTTCTAGTCGTAATTTGAGCGGTAAGATCATCTATTTCTTTTTTATGAGGATATGTAAGAAAAACCGGCCCTGTATTGGCATTACATGTATCAACATTTCTTACCCTGTCATCTTCTTTGTCTCTTCTGGTAAGCTCATGCTTCTTAATGATGTTATTCAGGTATTCTTCAACAGAAGTTCCAGCAACAAGCCCAGTTTGAACGACATCGCCCATTTTTTGTTTGTAAATATAAAAACACGGCGTCTTGGATTGAATAAGAACCCGGTCTTTTATCATTTTCTGTAGATTTTCGGCCGCTTTTTTATAGACTGGGTCACTGTGTCCATCAAAATCATCAGGAAAATCTATCTCAGATTTCTCGACTCTGAGAAAAGTATATGAGTTCCATTCGGCCATTTTTTTACCTTCCTTTGTAGACATCACGTCATAAGGAAGAGAGGCCACTTTTTCCGCAAGTTGGGGGTTTGGATTAAATCCTTTAAACGGCACTATTTTTGACATTTTAAAAATTCCTCCATAAAAAAATTATCATTCACTCAAAAAAAAAGCAGTGTTTCCACTGCTTTTTGGTCTGGATTTATGCCGGATTTTCCTTTTGGAATTTTTCCATAAAATCCCTCAGAGAATATACCGCTTCGTCGGTAACAGCGTTGTAGCAGCTTGCCCTGCAACCACCGACGCTCTTATGTCCCTTGAGTCCTACGAAGTTGGCCTTCTTTGCTTCGGCCAGGAATTTTTCTTCGAGAACCTCTGTCGGAAGCCTGAACACAATATTCATTATCGACCTATACTCCTTTTCGACATGAGATCTGTAGTAGCCGCTGCTTTTGTCTATCACTCCATAGACAAGTGAAGCTCTTCTCGTAGCTGTTTCTTCGATATCCTTCAATCCGCCCTGAGCCTTCATCCACTTAAGAACTTTACCCATCATATAGACAGAAAATACGGGAGGAGTATTGTAGAGAGACTGGTTATTTACATGAATGTCATATCTGAGATAAGTTGCAATATTCTTGTTGCATTTATCGAGGATACTCTTTCTTACGAAAACCATTGCCATACCTGACGGGCCAAGGTTTTTTTGAATTCCACCGTAGACAATGTCAAATTTTTCCCACGGAATCGGTCTGCTCATGAAATCTGACGACATATCGGCAACAATCGGAACATTTACTTCCGGCCATTCAATATTTCTAATCCCGCCAATGGTTTCATTGGAAGTCATATGCAAATATGCTGTTCCTTCTTGAATTTTAATTTCAGAATTTTTGGGCATTCTGCTGTACTGTATACTTTTCCCATCCCATGCCGGATAAGCCTCGCCAAATATTTTGGCTTCCTTGAAAGCCTTTCCGCTCCACTCGCCACAGCAAATATAAGCAGCTTTTTTGCCTGGCTCGATAAGATTCATCGGAACCATTGCAAACTGGAGAGTAGCTCCACCCTGAACAAATATTACTTCAAAATCCTCAGGAACTCCATAAACTTCTTTCGCAAGAGCCATTGCTTCGGCATGAGTTTTGTCGTACTCCTTACCTCTATGACTCATCTCAATCACGGACATCCCACTATTCATGTAATCAACAAATTCCCTCTGTGCTTCTTCTAAAACAGGCAGAGGCAGCGTGCATGGACCTGCGCCAAAATTATATGCTCTTTTTCCCATTGTCTTTCTCCTTAATATATTAACCTACTTCATTAAGTGCTTGTTAACTGGATGAACTACTTCGCCTTTAGCAAATGCCTTGAGCATTTCAATAACTTCAAAGGCTATAGCATCCTGCGACTGTTCTGTTGACGCCCCGATATGGTGCGTGCCATAAACATGCGAGTGAGTTGAAAGAGAAGTACTAAAATCAGAGGTTCCTGCTTCAGGTTCATTGCAGTATACATCAACACCTGCCCAGATATTTTTTTCGTTCATTGCCTCAATAAGGTCATGCTCGACTACGATATCGCCGCGAGATGTATTGAGGATAATCGCATTATTTTTCACATTTTTGAGAAATTCCTTATTTACCATGCCTTTGGTGTGCGCATTGGAGGGAACGTGTATGGTAATAACATTAGACTCCTTAACGAGATCTTCCAGTTTTTCCTTAAATTCAAAAACTTTGTTCTTCAAAAGTTCTGCCTGCTTGGGATTAGGATTTTTTATAGCAACAGGGTCATAAGCCAATATTTTCATTCCAAAAGCCCTGGCTCTTTCAGCAAAGGCTACACCTATTTCACCCATTCCGATGATGCCCAAAGTTTTTCCACATATTCCCTCGGCTTCTGAATATTTCTTTTTATTCCATTTCCCCTGCCTGAGCTCGATTACATTATCAGCTATTTTACGGTCAAGTGCAAGCATTAGCCCAAAAGCAAGTTCAGCAACTGCGATGGAGTTTTTCCCGGGAGTATTACAAACATAAACACCTTTTTTAGCAGCAGCGTCAATCTCAATAGTGTTATAGCCAGCCCCTGCTCTGATAATCATTTTAAGCTTATCAGAAGAATTAATTGCATCTGCAGAAACTTTTTTGCTCCGGACAATAAGAACTTCAAAACTTTTGATTTGCACTGGTAGTTCATCAGCTTTAATATCCGGCTTCAACACTACCTCATGACCAAGAGCCATAAGTTGAGGGAGGTAAGCTTTCTGGAATTTGTCGGCAATAAGTATTTTCATCCTTAATCTCCTATCCTTTTGTGTTTTTGTGGACTGTTGTTACATAATTAAAATTAATTCAAAATATAATTATTCAAGCAAGTAAGTTTTAAAAAATATTATTAAACTTTAAAACTTAAAATAATTTTAACTGCGAGTTTTTTATGTTAATACTAAATTCCCACCCGATCAATTTATTTCTTCTTCGTTTGTTATCGTAACTATGAGCTTTTTAAGCCTCTCAAAATCTACTATAACTTATCGTCTTAAAGGGGTATACCATGTCTGGGGTATTTTCTGCTAAATTACAAAACGATCTTGACAAATGGATATGCTTAGAATAGCATGAAAGAATGCGTCAAGACAGAATGTGTTGCGTGAGAACTTCAAGCGAACATTTATAGATGCAAGGCCTCTTTTGAAAGAAAAATTAGAACATCTAAATCAAGAGAGGGGATTCGAAAATTCGCTGAGCACTTGATTTTCGCTTTTACAAAGCGGAGCGCAAACAGGGAAGAACCATAAAAGGAGAACACCCAAGTCCCGAATGCGTATCGAGTTATGTTCTGCGGTAGTTATCTTGGATAAATTCTATCTATGAAAAAGAAACGACTTCAATGGGGATCAGGGCTGGCACTACGCCACTTTGATGATAGAACTCGTTCATTGTTGTGCAATAACGGAAGTGCCCCTGACGGGCTTAGGGATAATTTGGGTGGATATTGCGGAGCCGGGAACACTCCTGAATATAATCCAGCGTCTTATTGCACTGATGGAGGAAATAATAATTCGAACTGGGGTAAGTATTCTTGTAGTCTTGGTAATAATCCGAGTGGGGATCAGGACTGTGTTGAGGGCAATGTGATTGACAAAGATGTCATTTATCCCGGTGCATGCGCCGATGGCGGGATGATTATAGCGTAGACTGTGGTAGGGATTATTGATGATTCTATCGTAGCATCTCCGAAGCAACGCAACAGCAGAAAACAAGCGGATAAAGAATGGGGAAATTCCAGAAGATTGGAGTCAGAAAAAACGTGCAATATAACAAGTTGGAACTACAAGAACTTAACAGTAGCTCTCATACCGGTGAGCGAGCCATTAGAAAAACATACTGCTACGCGGGGTCGGGCGCCTCTGGGAGCAGCTTGCCAGCATCGGGATGCGGCGATGGCTCATCCGTAAAGAATCTGGGCTATTGCAATGATGGAGGGGGGGATAACCATATTGGTCAGATGTGTGGTGACGGGGGACAGACATTTGGTGCATCGGGCGCACCAGAATGTGCTGCTGGAAACGGAGCTGACGACACGCCACATCCAGAACTCACGTGTAATATTGGAACCAACCCCTGAGATGACAGTTCAAAGCTTCTAATACCCAACTATGTTGTCGTGAACTTAAAAATTGTTACAAGCTGAAATAAATAACAATGTCTTTAAATGTATGAAAAGTATCGTTCGGCACAAGACAAGAATCCGCTTTTGTTGAATCCCTGTTGAGTAGCTTTCCACTTTTTCGGATGAACTTTTCTAAATAATTCTCCAGTGGTGCTGATAAAATCTCCTAATTCAAATCGTTATCGGTTGCACTTCCCTCTTGATTGTGGCATTTTTTAAAACTGTTAAAAACAAATCGTAGTGTCTTTGCCTGCATCGCCATAGCTTTGCGACTGCAGAGCGAAGGCGGGTGTGAAAAAAGCAAGCAATGACTAATAATGCTAAGAATGTGGTTATATCAAAAGGACTTGGGCCTTATGAGAATACAAAAAAAGTTCTCGCACATTTTGATTTTTCGCACCTGAAAGGGAAAAAAGTATTGCTTAAACCAAACGCGGGGCGAGTAGCTCAGCCGGAAAAAGGAATAACTACTCATCCGCAAGTGGTTGCCGCAGCTATAGATTTTTTCAGAGAATTTGCTTCCACAGTCGCCATAGGGGAAAGCCCTATTTCCGGCGTAAAAACAATGGAAGCATTTGAAGAAACAGGAATAGCCTCCGTAGCCAGGGATCGAAACTGCCCCCTACTAGACCTCGATAAAAACAAACCCGTTATAACAGAAATACCAAAATCCATAACAGTAAAAAGCCTTAAGATTTGTAAAGAGATATTTGAATTTGACTACATTGTTTCAATTCCCGTCATAAAAACCCATATGCATACTGGAATAACTCTCGCAATAAAAAATATGAAAGGATGCTTATGGCGGAGAAGCAAAGTGCTCTTTCACATGCTTCCCGAAATTAAAGGATGTAAAGAAAAACCAATTGATGTAGCCATTGCGGAAATGTCTACTGTCTTAAAGCCGCATTTCTCCATAATTGATGGCACTATATGCATGGAAGGGATGGGGCCAAGCGCAGGGAATCCACGCCCGATAGATACTGTCATTGCCGGAGAAAACCCTTTTATGGTTGACGCAGTAACCTGCGCATTAATAGGCATTGACCCTGCAAGCATACCGCACATCAGAATGGGTGCGGCCCTCAATAAGACTACTATTGACTTAGATAAAATAGATATTCTCCCGAGAAATTGGAAAAATTACATAGTGGCGTTTGAAACTTCGCCATCCTCCTTTTCTATACAATACCCAAACATCATAGTTCATGATAGAAATTCGTGCAGTGCGTGTCAATCATCACTATTTTTGTTTCTTAAACAGTATGGCAAGAAACTTCTGGATTATTTCCCAGTAGAAAATATAAATATTGCAATCGGCAAGGGAAACTCAAACCTCCCAGAAAAAACTATCTGCATAGGAAACTGCACATTAAATAGCAAAACAAAAGGCATATATATTCAGGGATGCCCTCCTGTTTCCAGCGAAATATTGAGATCAATAACTGGCTCGGAAGAATTTGATACTGCTGACGGGCATGGACAACGTCCGATAGAAAAGTAAATTTTGATTTAGCAAAAGAACACTAGCAGCTTGTCGGGCTTTGCTCTAAAGATTATAAAGGCTACTTCTAAAAATATCTTTTTGAGAGTTTATGTTCAAAAATAATTTTACCACATTCAAGGTTGAAGAGCAACCAACAGAGGTTTGAATTGCAGAAAATACCCCAGACATGATATACCCCCTTTAGGACGATAAGTATAGTAGATTCTGAGAGGCTTAAAAGCTCATACTTATGCTAACAAACGAAGAAGGAACACTACCAGTATAATTAAAAAGTCACCTTTAAACAACATTGGAGTGTTCCGTCTATGTGTCCATATAAATATAATGCCTTAATTGGGATGAAATGTTAAATGTTTGATCTGACACCTAGAATGGTTTTACAGGCTAAATCGAATGGCATTAAACCTACGGCTAAGTTGTATATGACTAGTGTACGCATAGTTAGAAAATGGTTCAGGAGATACAAAGAATCTGGTAAAAGCGGACTTAAAGATGTTAGTAGGCGTCCCCAAAATAGTCCTAACGCTATTCCAGAAGAGAAGCGAAAATTGATAAAAGAACTTAGGGATAAAACTCATTTTGGAGCAAGCAGACTGAAGGCTGAATACAATTTAACAAATTCCTCCAGAACGATAAACAAAGTATTACACAGATACGGCCTGATCAAGAAGAGAAAGCGCAAGCACCATAAAAAAAATGATTTAAGACAAGAAAAAGCAAAAAAAATATCAACCTTTAAAGTACTATCAGCTTGATGTTAAGTATCTTAATGATATACCGCAGTATTATCGTTATATAGTAGAACTTTCTCTGCCACGTTTTGAATACACAATTCGAGATGTGATAACTGGAGCTGTTTTTCTCGGATATTCTCAAAGCTGCAATATGACATATTCCTGTTTATTTGTAAGCAAATTCCTGAATCATCTGAAAGATAGTGGAATAGATTTAAGCCAAGTAATCATACAAACAGACAATGGTAGTGAATTTTCTGGCACGGAGAGAAAGGAAAGAGACAGGGGATTCAAGCACATGATTGAGAAAGTATTCAAGTCTAAACACAGGCCTATTCCACCGAGTTGTCCAAATGCCGATGTAGAAACTTTCCATAACCTTGTAGAAAATGATTTTTTTGATCTCGAAAATTTCGCTTCTCGGGAAGATTTCTTTTGCAAAATTTCAACATATCAGTCCTACTTCAACTATCTGAGAAAGAACTCTTATAAAGGCTATAAAGCTCCTGCTGAATTGATCAAATTAGCTTTACCCGACTTCGACTGCAATAGCTACTTATCTTTTTTCCCTGTTGACTTGGATGAATTGCTTGTTAAGCTTTTCTTAAAAGGGTATACCATCTCTGTAAACATCCCGCGGACTATGGAATTTTCTCTGGATTTTACCATGGAATTATGTTTGAGTTTGAGTTTGACATATCTTATGGCGTTAGGATATAGTACTATCAAAGCCTAATAAAAATAGGAGATCAATAAAATGAAGAAGTTACTACTGTTAGTCGTATTCTGCATTGTATGTGCTTCAAATTCTTTTTGCTGGATTATACCAACATATACGTTGAGATTTTTTTTCAGTAATTCCAATTCCGCTCATGAGAAACTATATTTTCGTCTCATAGATAACTATCAGGCAGAAGTAATTTCAGAAGAGGGACGTGGCTTTATAATAGATTCCAACAGCTATTTTGATTTACACTATAAACAGAGGTGGTCCCCTATCGCGAAATATAATGACGATAATCGTTTAGTGTACGAAATAGTTATCAAATATAAAAACGGAGAGATGATACCTGTAGGAAGGTTGAGACTTCAAGGATATTCTTTTACTTATCTTGGCAATGCCTTTTCTCCCCCCTAATAGCATCTGAAAAATTGAGGTGAACTGGCTAATTAATAGTCAAGATTGCTGTAACACAATCAGGTTCCGAGGCACAACTTTTGTCGCTCAGCTTTGCCTTAACGAATGCGTCGTCAAAGCTGAACTGATTTTCTGTGATCTCGATCAAGTTGACTATTTCAAGCCCTTGCAAGCTCATTAGTCGTATTTTTGTTTTCCATCCATCCGCTTCCGCCGGCATCTGTAATACTTCCCGTATCTCATCGACCTTCCCAGACATATACGTGACTTCCCTATTGTATCTTATGTATTCGCCCCCTCCTCTGATTCAAAGTTTGAGTAATGTACAAATACCCAATCCGTTCGTTCACTCTTAAGTTTGGTTGTTAATATTATCCTGCCTAGCACAAAACACCCTGAAATGTTCTGCTTTGCCGCGAATGTACCGGAAGGATGCAGTACGACCGTCAGGAGGAAACATATTAACATTATTATTTTTAATCTTTGCATAGTTTATCCTTTCTATTTTGAATTTTTAGTTTTAATTAAAATATTAGGTTCTATCAAAAGCTAAGCCAAAATATGGCTTTTAAATGAGAGTGCACAAAAACAGCAATATCTCAATTACGATGAGAACGACGATATACCATTCAAGCCTGAGATTACGCTTCGTTTGTATAATATTAAGAATAGTCTCCGCCGTAGACCCTATAAGCTGAAGCTTTCGTTCCAGAACGTCGTGGCGTTCTTTTATTTCGAATTCATCCATAAGCCTCATAAAAAACCTTTCGAGGGTGACATTGTCCCACAGCAAGTCAGGTCTTTCCAACACCTCAACTCTCCCAACCATATTGTGCTGGTCCAGCAATGCTGTTCCAATATGCCTGAGCAACTGCCTGGTATCCGGAATCTTAACGTTATATCCGGTATTTTTTAACCCCTTAGCAAAAGGATCTATAAGCTCAAAACTTTTTGCTATTTGCGCTTCATAATAATCCAACACCACATTTCTGGAAAGAACTTCTGAGATTAACAACAAATAGTCAATTCTCAATTCAGGGATATAAATGCTATCCACATGAATATATTCCTGCACGTCAGGTTTTACTTCTACTAGGAGCTCTTCTGTTTTGGGGTTCTCAAATTGATTAACTATAAAATCTTTCAGTTCATTAAAGAAAACTTTTTCTTCAGAAGGAGTAACATTCATAAGCACTATAGATCCGTACTTAAAAATGGCAGCGGCTCCTTCCGCTCCTGCGGGTATCATCAGGGGCGATTTTGAAAAAATCTGTTTAGTTTTTTCGAGCGATTTCGTATCAATCTTTTCAGCTATAAAGAAAGAACGCATTCTTACTTGTTGCTTGTTAGACAAAAATTTTATTTCGGTTTGATAGTTATTCATAAATTTTCTCCCCTTTTATTAAAATTTAAAAATCAGCATTTTTTGGCGTACGTGGATAAGGGATTACATCCCTGATATTATTCATTCCTGTACAAAATTGAACCATTCTCTCAAAACCCAACCCAAACCCGGAATGAGGCACAGATCCGAATTTTCGAAGATCCAAATACCACCAGTAATCTTCCGGATTTTGCCCCACCTCCTTTATTCGCTGAGCCAGAATATCATATCTTTCTTCTCTCTGACTTCCTCCTATAATCTCCCCTATTCCTGGAACAAGAACATCCATTGCGGCAACGGTTTTCCCATCATCATTCTGCCGCATATAAAAAGCTTTTATCTCCTGCGGGTAGTTTGTAACTATTACGGGCGATTTAAAATGTATTTCGGTCATATATCGTTCATGTTCGGACTGCAAATCAATTCCCCAATCCACAGGAAATTCAAATTTCTCGCCCGATTTTTTCAGTATATCAATGGCTTCGGTATAGGTTATTCTCTTAAAAGAACTATTCGCAATATTAGATAAATTATCAATTAGCCCCTTTTGAATTCTCTCATCAAAAAACTTCAAATCATCCATGCAGTCGTTCAGAACTGATTTCATTAAGTATTTTACATAATCTTCAGCCAGGTCAGCATTATCTTTGATGTCGGCAAATGCCATCTCAGGTTCAATCATCCAGAACTCAGCAAGATGCCTTCTTGTATTTGAATTTTCAGCACGAAACGTAGGCCCGAAAGTATAAATATTACCAAGAGCGCAGGCATAAGTTTCGCCTTCAAGCTGTCCGCTAACCGTCAGACTTGCCGCTTTCCCAAAAAAGTCCTGAGAGAAATCTATGGAACCCTTATCGTCTTTAGGAAGGTTTGCAAGGTCAAGAGTGGTAACCTTGAACATTTCCCCAGCTCCCTCGCAGTCACTGCAGGTAATAATTGGAGAATGCAGATAATAAAATCCTCTCTCCTGAAAGAACTTGTGAGTTGCAAACGCCAGAATATTCCTTATTCTGGCAACTGCGCCGAAAGTATTTGTTCTCGCCCTAAAATGCGCTATTTCACGCAGCCGTTCAAAAGAAATCCTCTGTTTCTGAAGCGGATACTCTTCCGGATTACAAAATCCTGTAACCCTTATATCTTTTGCTTTAAGCTCGACAGGCTGTTCTGCTCCAGGAGATTTAACAAGTTCGCCCCGGACAATAATCGCGCTACCAGGAAAAAGCTTCACTATTTCAGACTCATAATTAGGAAGCGTTGTTTCTGCGATAATCTGCAAGTTCTTAAAACAGGATCCGTCATTAAGCTCTATAAAAGAAAACCCGCCCTTGGAATCTCTTCTTGTCCTGACCCAGCCGCCTACTTGAATACTGCTGCCTGTCCGATTGTTATTTAGAACATCCCTTATATAGTCTCTTTTCATATTAAATAAAAATCTGATTTCTAATTAGTAAGTGCTCTATCAGGCTATTATCGGCATCCTCTCTTCGCAGGAAATAGGCGGAGCCATAAATGGAGCTTTTAAATTTTTTTCAAAATCAATAGGAACATTAAAATCATCTATAGAATCTTTTTCTGTCTTTGAAAGAAGACCGTAATCCAGCATATTAAAAACTATATTGCCCACTGACATTCCATCTTTTATGCCCCACTCGCAAAACACTTCATAAGCAAGTGGACCAAACTTTTTTATGGCATACTCAGCTATGCCCATAAGAAGTTCCTGTCCAGAAACATGCCTCGACTCTTCTGCATCTCGCGTAGACTCACACATTTTTACAGTATAAATAACAGCATCATTCACAAAGCCATAGGAATCAGGATGATAACGGTCATCCTTGATCATGATTTTTTTAACGGCTTCGTAAAATTCCAGATTCTGCATAGTGGTGATAATTTAATAAATATTTCACTTCCCTTTCCGGAGTGATATATATTTGATGTCAACGATGTAATGAACTCTGAAAGTACCTCGTATCTGGCTTAAGTCAACTCTTCTCATAAATTTTGATCTTAAAAAATATATTTTCCATTATTTTGCAAGATGTTAATTTTAGTGCAAATATTTTTATACCTAACATCTAACACCTATTTTTCTTCGCCTGATTAATTTTTCTACTTCTACGGCGAAAAATATCACAGACGATAATACAAGTGTAAGTACAAGTTCATCCAAAGTTAGGGGCTCTGTCTTAAAAATAGGGTTCAAGAATGGAACATATATCGTTGCCATTTGTGCAATAAAAGTCAGTACAACAGCACCTAAAAGCGGTTTATTTGAAAAGAATCCCTGCGTAAAGATAGATTGGGTTTCAGACCTTATGGCAAGCACATGCCCCAGCTGGGTTAAGCATAATACTGTAAACACCATTGTCTGCCAATGCCCATGTCCAGTACTGATCGACCATGCTTGGGTAAAAAGAGTTACTCCGCCCATCAACAATCCGACCCAAATTGCATGAATGCCTAACCCATGAGCGAATATACTTTCTTTTGGATGCCTCGGAGGCCTGCTCATCAGGTCTCCTTCTGCAGGTTCGGCAGAGAGGGCAAGTGCAGGAAGTCCATCTGTGGCAAGATTGACCCACAGTATATGAATTGGTAAGAGCGGAATTGGAAGACCAAGCAAAGGCGCAAGAAAGAGCGTCCATATTTCTCCAGAATTAGTCGTAAGTAGGTATCTTACGAATTTTCTAATATTGTCGTATATCTTTCTTCCTTCTCTTATGGCTTTAACGATAGTAGCGAAATTATCATCAAGGAGTATCATGTGAGCTGCTTCCTTTGATACATCTGTTCCTGTAATCCCCATTGCCACGCCAATATCCGCCCTTTTTAGTGCAGGCGCATCATTTACACCATCCCCTGTCATTGCAACAAACTGTCCCTTATCCTGAAGCGCCTTGACTATTTTTAGCTTTTGTTCTGGCGCCACCCTTGCATAAACCTTGATGTGCTCAACTTTCGCTTCGAACTCTTTCAACGATAAACATTCCAGTTCCCTGCCTGTAATTACCGTTGTGGCATCATGCCCGATAATCCCCAGCCTTTTAGCTATTGCCATTGCTGTAGTAGGATGATCTCCGGTAATCATAACCGGTTTTATCCCGGCAGACTGGCATATTGCCACCGCTTCCCTTGCCTCTTCTCTCGGAGGATCCATCATACCAACCAGACCTAAGACAGTAAGATCTGCCTCAACATTCTCATGCGACATGTCATTCGGTAACGTGTTCCACTCTCTTACGGCAATACAAAGCACTCTGAGTCCATCATCAGCCATTCTCTCATTGACAGCATAAATCTCATCTTTGTTTATAGTCTTGATCCCATCTGAAGTTAACATATTACCAGCCTTTTCTATCACAGCTTCGATCGCACCTTTGGTAAAGGAAAGGTAGTTATGAGTTGATAATTGATGGTTCGTGGTTCGTGGTTCATGGTTGGTGGATTTTAGCTTTTCTCTATTACCTATATGGAACGTCGTCATGCGTTTTCTATCGGAGTCAAAAGGAATTTCTGCAACCCTCGACATCTGTTTTTCTATTTCACTTTTATCAAAACCTTTATCCTTGGCAATATTAAACAATGCTATCTCTGTAGGATCGCCTATTACGCTGCCTGAAGCATCTACCTCCGCATCGTTACTTAAAGCAAGCGCAGTAAAAAATATAGTTGATAGTTGGTGGTTCGTGGTTCGTGGTTCGTGATTGGAGAGGTTAATTTTCTCTCTTAAATTTTCACCTTTAATTAATTTTCTATCAATATAAATTTCCTCCACCGTCATCTTATTCAGAGTGAGTGTTCCTGTCTTATCAGAGCAAATATAGGTAACGGAGCCGAGAGTCTCTACAGCTGCAAGTTTCCGTACCAATGCATTTTGTCTAACCATATTCTTTGCTCCTATGGCAAGAGATATGGTTATCACTGCTGGCAGCGCTTCAGGAATTGCTGCCACGGCAAGAGATATAGCAGTTAAAAACATCAGCAAAGGCTGTTCGCCTCTTAGCATTCCGATAGTAAAAACAATTGCGCATATTGCAAGAACTGCAATGGCAAGTTTCTTTCCAAATGCGGCGAGCCTTTTTTGAAGGGGCGTTTTTACCTCTTTTTCATCTTGAAGCATCGCTGCAATCTTTCCAAGCTCTGTAGCCATTCCCGTGGCCACAGCAATACCCACGCCTCTGCCGTAAGACACGGTAGTACCTTTGTATACCATATTTTTCCTATCTCCGAGAGATAGTATTTCGTCATGCAATTCCTTTACATGCTTCTCTACTGGATGAGATTCGCCGGTAAGAGCAGCCTCTTCAATTTTCAACTGTGCAACCTCAAGCAACCTCAGGTCAGCAGGAACTACCTTTCCCGCTTCAAGAAGTACAATATCGCCGGGAACAATTTCTACCGCTGGAATATTTACAGGCTTTCCATCTCTTGTTACAGTAGCAAGTTGCGCCGCCATTTTTTTCAACGCATCCATTGCTTTTTCTGCTCTGTATTCCTGAACAAATCCTATAATGGCATTCAAAACAAGGATCACTATTATTGCTAAGGTATCTGAGAGTTCGCCGATAATACCAGAAATTAATGCCGCTGCGATAAGAATAAGTATCATGAAGTCGCTGAACTGCTCAATAAACATCATGAAAGGTGTCTTTTTCTTTTTCTCTTTTAATTCATTCGGACCGTATTCCTCAAGGCGTCTTTGTATTTCATTCGAAGAAAGTCCGCTAAGTGAAGAATTCATCGCCGTAATAACTTCCTCTACATTTTTTTGGTGCCAGTTCATAAAATCCTTATCTTATCTGCTTTCGCTTATGAGACTCGTGAACATATTATATTATTGTTTTACCAATTTACGATTCGGACAAATGTCAAGTATTCAGTAAAGTACGTGTAGCATTACGTCGATTTACGGCGCCTTGCTAAAACGCATGGCTAAAGAAAGTCGATCTACCATAAGAAAACGCGGCGCCCTCGGCGAGGTCGCCCTACATTGAAAAAAATACAATATTAGGCAGGGACAGATCGCCGAGCCGTCCGTTTGATTTTTTAGTGTTATGAATAGACATTAGAAAGAAAAGTGGCAACCCCGTAAGGATTCGAACCTCAACTAAATGGACCAAAACCACTTGTGCTACCGTTACACCACGGGGTTTTAAGAGGCAGTTAAATTAGCGATATTTTTATATATTTCCAGCAAAATTCTGAAAACTTTTCACTTTATACAATTCGGGTAATTTTCATCCAGGAATTTCTGAAGTTCGGGCCATACCCTGTCTATCGGCTCATTTTGCCTTTCTAACTCCCGTAAATAAAAATAATATTTCCGCCCAATATTGATCTTTTTCCTCTCGGTTTCATAAAGATATTTTTCTACTTCCTTATCAAGAGAGAGAGGATTTTTCGGATTTATTGCCCGTTCTACAGCTACCTTATTAAGGTGCTCATTAAACGAGGCGGAAACGTCTTCTTCAGGCAAGCCAAAGTCGGCATGGTGTTTCTTTAAAAGTTCTTCAAAAAATTTTCCTTTATCATATTTGTCTGAGGATTGAAGAATTTTTATATATTCAAATATAAATTCTTTGCCTCTCTTCTTCTTTAAAATAGCATCTATCAGGAGTTGACTCTCTTCAGCAAAGCAATCGTAAAGAGCTCCATCTTCCGCGACATTTTCGAAAGTTATGATTTTTTGATAATCAACCTTACCCTTATGCTGTACAATTCGGGTTAATATAGGAAAATCTGAATATGTAAAAGATGGGTCTCTCTGTCGATTAACTTCTCTTAAAGTTCCTGTTGTAATCCATTTTATATCTGAATCCTTGTATTTATCAACGGGAATAGAAATTTTGGCAAGCAGAAATGCCTTTATCAAATTCTTTTCAAAATTTCGCGTGTCGGCGAATAAAAGTTTTTGGTTGGTAACAACTTCTATAGTTGCAGGAGTTTTTCCATTCTTTATAACATTTGAGAGAGCCTTGTCATCGATAACAACTTCCAAATTGTATTCAGGAAACTCTAATCCGTACATTCTATTAAACAGATAGGCTGTCTGAATAAAGTAACTGTTAACTCTGTAGTACTCATAGTCATTTATTTCGGCATAGACACTAATATCAGGGCAAAATTGAACTTTTGAAGTTGCTGCAAGCTGTAGAGAAAGAGTTAAAAAGAAAAATATTAGGATCCCACGGAATATAGGCTGAAGTAAATTAACTCGAAGAATATTAGCTGAAAACATCGTATACAAATTCAGTTTTTATTATTTCTCTTCTGTCGCCACGCCCTAAAGAGGCGGGCTTGTTTTTATTTATTGTTTCATAGTCCACGGGCTCACGCCCGTGGCTATCATCTTTGTATAATATTCCGGAGGTTATTTCGTGCTCGGGAATTCCCAATCTTCACTTTCAAAATCCTTAATAGCCTCTTTTGTCTCTTTTTGAAGCTTAGGCGATAAATGTTCGATAGCTTGTTCCTGAGATCTTTTAAGTTGTTTAGAATATAGCAATGGAAACAACTGCCAAGACAGTTGACGCAACATTCCCAAATCCCTCGAATATGCTTCGCCATCCCGTAGGACTACTACATTCACTGCATCGACTCTGTCCACATTTACTACATTTAACTTTCTGATTCATTATTATCTCCGTTACTATCACTTTTTATATTCACTTTTTCTATGGCTTCTATTACATCTGCAGGAGTTATAGATTGAAGACACATATAGGTTTTTTCAGGATTAACGCACTCTCTGGAAAAGCATGGAGAACAGCTCTGTTTCTTTAAGAGAACCGTCCAGTTTTTACTCAAAGGTCCTGTGGCAAAAGGGTCGGTAGAACCGAATACAGCGACACCCTTCGTATCGAGAGCTGAACCAAGATGCATTACCCCGCTGTCATTGGAAATACAAATATCCGATTTCTTGAGGATGTAGATAAGCTCTTTCAAATTGGTTTTCCCCGCAAGATTCAATATACGAGAATTGTCCAACCCCAAAACAACACTTTCGGCAGTTTCCGTTTCATTATTGGCACCAACAATAACCACTCTGCCATTTTTTTCTTTCATCCAATACCGGCAAACTTCATTATACGAGGAGGCGTCCCATCGTTTTGCCGGACCATATGCAGCGCCCGGAGCCACGACCATAACATTCCCCTCTTCCAGGAAAGTTTTTATTTTCTGGTCTCTTAATTCTGAAGAATCAATGAGCGTAAATTCAGGATAGTTTTCATCCCATTTTTCACAACCCAATTCATATACCATTGAGAGGTATTTATAAGACTGATGCTCTTCAGAATATGATTTTTTCTCGTGCCATTTTACTCTGAAGCTTCTTGTCAATAAAATATTTCGCAACCCATTTGATGCGCCATAAACTTTTGGTACCGTTTTTCGAAAGTACCACGCAGACCGGAAGGAGTTTACAAAAAGAAAACCCAGCCCAGCCCTAAGCTCAGACAATTCTTTGAGCTTTTCCTTGTTCAAGGAAGAATGGCCACTTCCAGTCGTTATTATTTTTGAAACCCAAGGAATAGATGAATACAATGGAGAAAGATTATCTGGACAGACTACAAAAAATCCACACCCTTCCGGCAAGGCTTTTTTAATGCAGGTCATTGCCGGCAAAGCCATGATAGCATCACCAAGCCAGTTGGGAGATCTGACAACAATCCCATTGCGCCAGTCCAAGGAGGATATTTCTGAATTCAAACGCATGATGTATTGCTGATTTATGATTTGTGATTGCTAATTATAAAAATATTTAAAATTCAAAACCAATTATTTTTCCCTTATAGGATCAGACCGCCGAGATGTCCATCAGTACCGAGCTTAAACTCGGTATAAACACAAAACTGGCGGACGAGATAACTCTCGACCGCCAAAACTTATACAAAGATTAATTATTGAGCATGTAGGCTAGCCTACATAACACACGTACTCTATTTCCACGAAACCACGATAGTACCTCCAGCCTGAACGCTGACTAATGTATCTTCATATGAATAAGTAACACCGTCACATTCAAATATAGGTTCGCTAGGAAGAGCGTTTCCAGCGAACTCCTTAGTAATCCTAAAGACCAATTTTAAGCCCTTATTAAACATGAAGAAGCACTCATCATAACAATAAACATCTCCAGGGGGAATGCGTCCAAGACTATCGTAAGAATGCTTTTCGAATCCTTTTACAAAAATATCCGTCTTGATAACCATATACTCTTTAGTATTATTCTGGATTTTCCCAGACGACACAACCACCTCAATATCCTCGCCTACTGGTAGGTTTTGGCGATACGCTGCCTGCGTAGCTGTCGCTAAAGATGTCATAACTAAAACCGCAACTATAAACTTTTTCATATTTATCTCCTTTTTTTTTGTTTTTTATAACAGTCTTTGCAAATATAGATTCTACCTAGGAATTTTTCAAGAAAAAATCAAGAAAAAATAAATTATCTTACTCTATTTAGGATAACATTTGCCCAGGAAAGGCCGACACCAAAACCACTAGCTAAAACACGCATTGCAGATTTGTCATTTAAAATCTTCTCAAGAAGGATAGGAATTGAAGATGAGACAGTATTTCCATACCCATAAATATCGTACATAACCTTCTCTTCTTCGAGATCAAGTTTTTTAGCAAGAGAATCAACTATGAACCTGCTACCCTGGTGAATAAGGTATTTATCTATATCTTTTACAGTAAGATTATTTCGTGAAAGTAAATTCAATATATCTGAGGGTACTTCTTTAATGGCGAAATTCGCTATTCCCCTGCCATTCATGTAAAGAACGCTATTTTCACAGATCAGGTCTTTGTAGTCTTTCCCTGAAGTTCCGTAAGAAATATCTTGTGTAACAAATATCGGATTTTCAGATATTAATGTAACTGCACTACCATCACCAAAAATAAGGGACGTATTTTTATCGTCAGTATCAATTATTTTTGAATAAGGATCGGCGGTAAACAACAACCCTTTTTTCATTTTATTGGCAGCCATAAAGGATTGGACTATAGATAAGCCATAAACAAACCCCGAACATCCGAGAGATATGTCAAAAGAAGCACAACTACCTTTTAATCCTAGCTTACCGTGAAGAATAGCAGATGTTTGAGGAAGGGAATAGTCTGGATTCTGAGTTACTACTACCAATAAATCAATTTCCTCGGGAGAAATTTGTACTTTTCCCTTAAGCCTGTCATAAGCGCTAAGACACAAATCCGTAGTATTTTCATTGTCGGCTTTTATCGCTATTTGCTCTACTCCTATTCTCTCTTTGATGAACTCGTCAGTTATGTTAAATTTTTCTTTTCTGTCGTAGTTAGACACCCGTTTTTCCGGTATGTAATAAGCGATTTCTTCTATGCCCAGCATATTATCAAATCCCTTTTTATTAAGGCGTTATTCATATTTTATAACATATAAATTAATTAGGATTTAGACTGTTTTCCAGTCAAAATTCATACTTTTCGTCCAAATTAAAGAACTAAAAAAGCTCCTCTGCCTATAAAAAACAAGGGAGCTTTAATTTCAGCAACAAAAAAAAGAGCTTTATTTACCGCTGACGACACCATGTTGTTTAAACTGACGTGTCAGAGAAAATTCTCCAAGTTTGTGTCCAATCATATTTTCAGTAACAAATACTGAAAGAAAGTTCTTTCCGTTATGAACACTGAAAGTGTGCCCGACAAAATCAGGAAGAATAACAGATCTTCTTGACCATGTTTTAATAGGCTTCTTCAGAGAACCCTTGTTCATTTTCTCAACTTTCTTAAGAAGATGAGAGTCTACAAAAGGCCCTTTTTTTACCGATCTAGCCATTATTTTTTCCTCCGTTCAACGATAAATCTACTAGTAGTTTTCTTTTTCTTTCTGGTCTTTTTGCCTTTGGCAAGCTGTCCCCATGGAGATACCGGATGTCCACCGCCGCTAGTTCTGCCTTCCCCTCCGCCCATTGGATGGTCTACTGGATTCATAGCAACGCCTCTTACGTGAGGTCTTTTTCCGGAATAACGTTTTTTTCCGGCTTTTCCGAGTGTTACGTTCATCTTTTCGACATTGCCAACCTGTCCTATTGTAGCAAGGCAGTCAACGTGAATTTTACGAACTTCGCCGCTCGGCATTTTTATCATAGCATATTCGCCTTCATTAGCGCGAAGAGTAGCAACCTGTCCGGCAGAGCGAACAAGTTTTGCTCCCGAACCAGGTGCAATTTCTATGTTATGTATGCCCATGCCCACAGGAATGTGCTTAAGTTTTTTTGTATTTCCAGGCTTAATTTCAGCGTTTTCACCACTCATAATGACCGCGCCTACGGTAAGACCTACGGGAGCTATAATATATCTTTTTTCGCCATCGGCGTAGAATACGAGAGCAATATTTGCGCTTCTGTTTGGATCGTACTCTATTGAATTTACGGTCGCAGGAATATCGAACTTATCTCTTTTAAAGTCGACAATACGGTATCTTCTCTTGTTACCGCCCCCCCTGAATCTGGTAGTTATATGACCGTCGCTGTTTCTTCCGCCGGTATTACTCTTGCCTTTAACAAGAGATTTTTCAGGTTTTTTAGCGGTAAGTTCCGAATAATCAAGCACCGTCATCTGGCGCAAACTCGGAGTTAACGGAGCAAATTTTTTAAGAGCCATAGTATCACCTATCCTTTTAAACTATTTCAATGCTGCCTTCAGACAAAGTAACAATGGCACGCTTCGTATCAGAGGTATAGCCCTGTTTAATAGACCTTCTACCCATTCTTTTCGGCTTGCCGAGACGATTAAGGACATTTACTCCTTTAACCTTCACATTGTATATACTTTCAACAGCACGTGCTACATCTATTTTTGTAGCATCTTTATTAATCTCGAAGACATACTTGTTGGCATCTTTTTGAGCTAGGCTCTTTTCGCTAACAAGTATCGTTTTTACTACTGAATATGGATTAAACATTTTCAATTCCCTCTCTCTGAATTACAGTTTTGACACAAAGTCTTTAATTGCTTCTTCAGTGAAGAGAACATCATCACATAAGAGCATCTGATAAACGTTCACCGAATCAACTTTAGACAGTAATACATTAGGAAGGTTCGAAGCAGCCTTCAGCGTATTATCAGTAAAATCTTTTACCAAGACAAGGATTTTGTTCTTAAGCCCGAGCTTATCGAGCAATGCAACAAAGTTTTTCGTCTTAGCATCTGTGATATCCATTTTGTCAACCACATGCACGTTAGAAGTATTAAGCTTTTCAGAAAACACTCTCTTAAGCGCAAGTTTTTTGACTTTTTTGTTTACCTTTTTGGAGAAATCACGCGGATGAGGACCGAAAGCAACGCCGCCGCCTACCCATATAGGGCTTCTTGACGAACCAGCTCTAGCTCTACCAGTACCTTTTTGCCTCCATGGCTTAGCACCGCCGCCTCTAACCATTGCGCGAGTTTTTGTAGATGCAGTTCCGGCTCTGAGTCCGGCACGATAAGCAACTACAACATCCTGTACAGCCTGTTCTCCTTTTTCTAGCTCGAACCATTGGTCCTGAACTACAAATTCTCCGACCGAGCCGCCATCTTTATTAAATATCTGAACTTTATTCATATTCATTACCTCTTAAGCGGAAACTTTCTTTCTTGCAGAGCGAACAATCACGACTCCGCCAGTTGGTCCCGGAACAGCACCTTTTACATAAAGGAGATTGTCTTCCTTACCTATACGCATAAGCTGTAGGTTCTGAACTGTGCGAGTCACATTCCCCATATGTCCTGGGCGCCTCTTGTTTCTATCAACCTTACCAGGCCAAGTACGCTGTCCTGAAGAACCAGGTCTTCTTATCCAGCCGCCCCCGTGAGAAGCTCTACCACCTGCAAACTTATAGCGTTTTACAACACCCTGAAAACCACGACCTTTCGTTGTCCCATACACGTCAATAAAATCATTTTCTTTAAACTGTTCTACCGTAAGGACTGAACCCAGTTCAAATTTTTCATCCTTTTCTGCGCGAAACTCGCGGATCACACTAGGCGGATTTTCAGCTTTTCCGCTCTTTGCGCAATGGCCTTTTACAGCTTTACTGACATTTTTAGCCTTTCTCTCACCGAAGCCAAGCTGTACGGCCGAATAGCCGTTGTTTTCTTCAGTCATCTGGCTTATGACGGTACAAGGACCAGCCTGAATAACAGTAACAGGAGTAATTTTTCCTGTTTCGTCATAGACCTGGGTCATACCGAGCTTCTTACCGATTAGACCTTTCATCTTTTCTCCTATGGCACATACCTCTGAGGGAATTGGTGCCGGTTACGATTAGGGGCTTGCCTCTAATCAATTTTGAATTTTGAGTTTTGAGTTTTGAACTTTAAGTTTATTACATCGTAGTTATAACTCATCACTCAACACTATACTTAGAATCCTACTTTAATGGAGATATCAACTCCAGAGGGCAGATTCAGTTTCTTTAATTCATCAACAGTTTTTGCTGTTGGATTAACTATATCCATTAATCTTTTATGAGTTCTGGTTTCAAACTGATCCATAGACTTCTTGTCTACATGAGGGGAACGGTTTACCGTAAGTCTCTCAATTTTTGTAGGCAGGGGGATAGGTCCCGCAACCAGTGCACCAGTTCTTTTTGCAGTGTTAACGATGTCCTTCACGGATCTGTCGAGGACCCTGTGATCAAAAGCCTGCAAACGAATCCTTATACGTTGTTTTTGGTTTTCTTTTGCGCTCATTTATTATTCTCCAATATTTGTTGCTGTATATTATTAGGAACTTTTGCAAAATGAGATGGCTCCATAGAATGTGACGCTCTACCTTTAGAAACAGAACGTATGCTAGTAGAGTACCCGAACATTTCTGCCAGCGGCACATGAGCCATAATTTTCGTCTCATGATCGCCAGTGTCAAGTTCGACAATACTACCACGTCTACTGGAAACATCTCCTATAATATCTCCCATGTATTCTTCGGGAGTGACTATTTCCATCTTCATTATAGGTTCAAGAATAACAAGGTCTGCCTTCTTTGCAGCCTGTTTAACTGCCATTGAACCAGCAATTTTAAATGCCATTTCAGAGGAGTCAACCGGATGGTAAGAACCATCAAGAATATTGACTTGAAAGTCTGTAAACGGATACCCTGCAAGGACGCCACCTTTCGCAGCCTCTTGTATCCCTTTCTCTATAGGTTTAATATACTCTTTAGGAATATTTCCGCCTTTTACCATATTTTCTATAACAATACCTGATCCACGTTCAAGCGGAAGGATTTCAAGTATAACATGGCCGTATTGTCCTTTTCCTCCGGACTGTCTGACAAACTTTGTATCAGCATCGGCCTTCTTCATGATAGTTTCTCTGTAAGCTACCTGAGGCTTTCCTGAGCTAGCTTCAACTTTGAATTCTCTGACAAGCCTGTCCATAATAATTTCAAGATGCAGCTCGCCCATACCTGAAATAACAGTTTGTCCGGTCTCTTCATCGCTTTTGACAACAAATGTCGGGTCTTCATCAGAAAGAGCCCCGAGCGCCATGAAAAGCTTATCCCTGTCTCCCGAAGTCTTAGGCTCAACGGCAATAGACATAACAGGCTCAGGGAAATTCATAGATTCAAGGGTTATTTTATTACTATCCAAGCACATAGTATCACCTGTAGTAACATCTTTAAGCCCCACGGCTGCAGCAATGTCTCCACTGTAAATACTTTCGCGCTCTTCTCTTGAGTTTGCATGCATCTGCATGAGACGGCCGAATCTTTCATTCCTCCTGGTACGAGGATTATATATTGTCATACCAGTAGTAGCCGTACCTGAATAAATTCTAAAGAATGTAAGCTTACCAACATAAGGATCATTCATAATCTTGAAGGCCAGAGCTGAAAATGGCTCGCTGTCACCTACGTGAACAGACTTTTTCTCTTCAGTAACAGGATCCAACCCGTCAATACTCCACACATCCACAGGAGACGGGAGATAATTAATAACAGAATCCAAAAGTAGCTGAACACCTTTGTTTTTGAAGGCAGTACCGCAAATAACAGGAACAATATTTCCGCCTACAACAGCTTCTCTGAGCGCTTCTTTTAACTCAGCAACTTCAGGTTCCTTGTCGTCTAGGAACAACTCCATTATTTTTTCATTAAATTCAGAAAGGCATTCAATAAGGTACGAACGGTATTCTTCTACCTTATCTTTGTGCTTAGGATCAAAACCTGCTTCTTCTCTGACAATCGAACCAAGTTCGTCGCCATCAAAATAGTAAGTTCTGCCCTCGATAATATCTATCATCCCCCTGAATTCACCTTCAGAACCGATCGGAACTTGTATAGGAACAGCCGTTGCACTAAGCTTCGTCCTCATGTCCTGCACAACTTTTTCAAAATTGGCTCCTATCCTGTCCATCTTATTGACGAAGGCAACAATAGGCACACCATATTTCCTCGCCTGCCTCCAGACCGTCTCCGTTTGAGGCTGAACACCGCCAACCGCACAAAATACGGTTACAGCGCCGTCAAGCACACGCAACGACCTTTCAACTTCCGCGGTAAAGTCCACATGCCCCGGAGTGTCAATTATATTTATTCTATGATTTTTCCATGCACAAGTCGTCGCGGCAGAAGTTATTGTAATTCCTCTTTCCTGCTCCTGAACCATCCAGTCCATAGTAGCTGTACCTTCATGAACTTCCCCCATCTTGTAGTTCACTCCAGTGTAATAAAGGATTCTTTCGCTTGTAGTAGTTTTACCGGCATCAATATGCGCTATAATGCCGATATTGCGTACGTTAGGCAGCGGAAACTGCCTACCAGTCGACTCGTTATAATCTTTTTTTCCTGATACTTTGGCCATGTGAAAAGTAAATCCAAATAAATGTTATTACCACCTAAAATGGGCAAAAGCTTTGTTAGCCTGGGCCATTTTATGTGTATCGTCTTTTTTCTTAATTGTTGAACCGGTATTGTCGAAAGCATCAAGAATTTCAGTTGATAAACTTTTGCTCATCGGTACCCCTTTTCTTCCTCTTGCATAGGTAGAAATCCATTTAAGAGCAAGACAAACTTGTCTGTCATTATTGATTTCTACCGGAACCTGATAGGTAGCTCCACCAACGCGGCGGCTCTTTACTTCAAGTTTTGGTTTTGCATTTTCCAGAGCCTGGACAAAAACTTCAAGCGGCTCCATCTCTTTTTTCTTTTTCTTGATTTCTTTCAAAGCCCCGTAAACAATACCTTGAGCAACGGCCTTCTTGCCTCTTTCCATAATTGTATGGATCAGGCGAGAAACCAATTCGCTGTTGTATATCGGGTCGGGTGTAACTTCCCTTTTTTCAGCTCTATGTCTTCTCATTCCTTTTAACCTTCAAATATTTGTTAAACCTAAATTCCTTGTACACGGCAGAATCTGTCGGCGTCTTCCGACGACGACAGACTGTAAACAACAAAACTTCAAATTACTGCTTAGGCTTCTTAGCACCGTATTTTGAACGGCTGCGCCTGCGTTTTTCAACTCCAAGGCTGTCAAGTGCGCCACGAACGATATGATAGCGCACGCCTGGAAGGTCTCTTACCCTTCCACCTTTCACAAGTACCACGGAGTGTTCTTGAAGATTATGTCCTTCGCCTCCTATGTAAGCTGTAACTTCTTCCCCATTAGTGAGGCGGACTCTGGCAATTTTTCTCAGAGCTGAGTTAGGCTTCTTAGGAGTTCTAGTTGTTACCTGAGTGCAGATGCCTCTACGCTGCGGGCAACCCTTCAAAGCACGAGCTTTGACTTTCTTGAACTTTTTAGTTCTGCCATTTTTAACCAGTTGATTAATTGTAGGCATGTTTTTTCACCTTAAAATTTATTTTTTTTACAATCAAAGAGCGTTTAATTTATAATTCTTTTGTCGTTATACAAATTTTTTTTTAATTTTCTTTGTCAATAGCTAGAATTTCTTCAGCTTTTGCCTTTGCTTCCGTTTGTTCAACAGTCAATTTACTCTTCCCATCTTCAGAAGAGTTGAACTCAAGCTCTATTTCTGCTCCAAGCTTCCTAACGGATAAATGTGCGTATTTTGAACATCCGGTACCAGCAGGTATCAAGTGCCCTGTTATCACATTTTCCTTAAATCCTTTGAGCTGGTCAACCTTGCCAAGGATTGCAGCATCTGTAAGGATTCTTGTTGTATCCTGGAAAGAAGCAGCTGAAATGAAACTTTCGGTTTCAAGAGAAGCTTTTGTTATTCCAAGAAGCACAGGATCAGCTTCGGCTGCACTCCCGCCGTTTTTCGCGACCTTTCTATTTTCTTTTAGAAAATTACGTTTATCTATCTGTTCGCCAGGCAGATACTGTGAAGTACCAGCTTCAGTAACTCTTACTTTCTGAAGCATTTGTCTGACTATAATTTCAATGTGCTTGTCATTGATTTCTACGCCCTGTGCGCGGTAAACAAGCTGAACTTCATTAACCAAGTATTTCTGGAGTTCCTGAGGTCCGCAGATTTCAAGAAGGTCATGAGGGTCAATAGATCCATCTGTGAGCTTTTGTCCCTTCTTAACTATGTCGCCTTTTCTAACGGTCAAGTGCTTATTGGAAGGAATTGAATGTTCTTCAATAAGTGTTGCGTCTTCTATATCGTGAATAATGAGCTGTATTTTACCTCTGCCCATGCGTCCGATTTCTACACGCCCTGACATTCTAGCTATTTCAGCAAGTTCTTTTGGCTTTCTTGCTTCAAATAATTCAGCTACGCGCGGAAGTCCTCCGGTAATATCCTTATTCTTTGAAAGCTGTCTTGGAAGTCTTGCTAACACGCTACCAGTCTCAACCATATCATTTTCTTTTATCATGATATGAGCGCCAGACGGCAGAGGATGATGGTCAATGATTTCGTTATTTGCATTGAAAATAATGATTTGCGGATGCAAATCTTCTCTATGCTCCATGACCATCACTTCTTCTATTCCGCTTAGCCTTACTTCACGGCTCAGAGTAATTCCTTCAATTAGGTCTCTGAATTCAACTCTACCAGAAACTTCAGAGAAAATCGGAATATTGAACGGATCCCACTTTGCTACAAGATCATCTTCGTTAACTGCAGCTTTTTCTTTACAGAACACAACAGACCCGATAACCAACTCATATTTTTCCAGCGTTGTCTTATCTTGATCTTTAACACTTACGGTACCGGCCTTAACAACCTTCATTGTACCTTCTTTGTCTTCAATGAATCTGACATTATCTCCGAAATGAATCCAGCCTGAATTCTTAACTCTTACTTCATTTTGCTGCAGTGCAGACGATGCTGTACCCCCGATATGGAATGTACGCATTGTCAACTGGGTTCCAGGCTCACCGATTGACTGAGCGGCAATGATACCTACCGCATCGCCAATCTCTGCGAGTCTGTTTGAAGCCAGATTCTTTCCATAGCATTTAATGCACATGCCAAACTCTGTTTCGCATGTGAGAGAAGATCTTATAAAGACTTCTTTTACATTGCTCTTATTGATGGCAGAAGCTATTTCTTCGGTAATGTATTCATTAGCTCTTACGAAATATTTACCTTTTCCACCACCCGGCACATCTTTAGCACAAAATCTACCGACAATCCTGCTCTTAATTGAAACAATTTCTTCGCCGGAATCCTTGATTGCGCTTACAGCTATTGAATTTGTCGTACCGCAATCGTCTTCTGTGCAAATAACATCCTGAGACACATCCACAAGCTTTCTTGTCATGTAACCGGAGTCAGCAGTCTTAAGAGCTGTATCGGCAAGACCTTTTCTTGCTCCGTGAGTACTTGTGAAATATTCGAGAACTTTTAAGCCTTCTCTGAAGTTTGAAATAATCGGTCTTTCGATGATTTCTCCGGAAGGTTTTGCCATCAGTCCGCGCATACCTGCAAGCTGTCTTATCTGGTCCCTGCTTCCTCTTGCTCCTGAATCAAGCATCGCGTAAACAGGATTAATTTCTCCATCTTTTACAGTACCTTTTTTAAGAGTAACGATAAGTTCGTCTGCGACATTGTTAGAAGCTTTGCTCCATGTATCGATAATCTTATTGATACGCTCATCGCTGGTAATCATTCCATCATGGTACTGTTTTTCAATCTTTTCAATTTCCTTGCCAGCCGCTTCAATTTCAGCCGGTTTACTCTTAGGAACTTTCAAGTCTGCTATAGAGATTGAAAAGCCTGACTTTGTTGCGTATTCATATCCCAGAGCTTTAAGCGCATCAAGCATTTTTACAGTTCCCATGCGCCCGATCTTGATATAGCAATCGCTTACGAGCTTATTCAAAATCTTTTTGTTCGTAGGACCATTAAAGAATCCTAGTTCATCATCCCATACTTCATTGAATATGCATCTACCTAGGGTAGTTACGATATATTTTGATTTCTTATCGCCCCAAACAGTATCCTTTCCGTAATCAGGATTAGGAATTTTGACTAGCTCGTGGATATTAATTTTTTTCTCATCGTAAGCAGCTAAAAGTTCAAAGTAACCTGAATACAACTTAGGATTGCTGTTTTTTTCGCTATCCAGCGTAGTAGTCAGATAATATGCACCAAGAGTAATATCCTGTGATGGTGTCGTAATAGGTTTTCCGTTTGATGGGGAAAATATATTATTCGGAGATAACATCAAAAGTTTGGTTTCGAGCTGGGCCACCGTTGATAACGGAATATGAACAGCCATCTGATCCCCGTCAAAGTCTGCGTTATATGCAGTACAAACCAGTGGATGAATCCTTATGGCTGAACCTTCAATCAGCACCGGATTAAAAGCCTGTATACTTAGTCTGTGCAGAGTAGGAGCACGATTCAGAAGCACAGGATGCCCTTTTATCACTTCTTCAAGAATATCCCATACTATATCATCGCCTCTTTCAATCATCTTTTTGGCGCTTCTTACAGTATGAACGTGTCCACGATCCTTCAGATGACGAATAATAAACGGTTCAAAAAGCGTAAGGGCCATTTTTTTCGGAAGTCCGCACTGGTCAAGGTTAAGTTCGGGTCCTACAACGATAACTGAACGACCTGAATAGTCTACGCGTTTTCCAAGCAAGTTCTGTCTGAAACGACCACCTTTACCCTTGAGCATGTCACTCAAAGATTTGAGAGGACGGTTTCCTGCACCTGTAATAGCTCTGCCGTGTCTGCCGTTATCTAGTAAAGCATCTACAGCTTCCTGAAGCATTCTTTTTTCATTTCTGATAATCACTTCAGGAGTCTTGAGTTGAAGCAAATTCTTTAAGCGGTTATTTCTGTAAATAACCCTTCTATAAAGATCGTTAAGGTCGTAAGTAGCAAACCTTCCACCTTCAAGTGGAACTAGAGGTCTCAGTTCAGGCGGGATTACAGGAAGTACTTCAAGAACCATCCATTCCGGTTTTGCACCGCTATTAGAAAATCCTTCAATAAGCCTTAAACGTTTTGCAATTTTCTTTCTGATGGCTCTGCTTCGAGTAGCAAACATCTGAGAAGTCAGGTCTTCCTTCATTTGAGCAAGATCCAACGTCTCGAGCAGCTTTTTAATTGCCGGAGCACCCATGTCAGCCTGGAACGAATCCATTCCGTAAAGTTCAATAGCTTCACGATATTCAATTTCGCTCAATGTTTGACAAACTTTGAGTGGAGTATCACCCGGATCTACGACTACCCATTCTTCGTAGTAGATTACTCTTTCAAGAGCACGGGCTGTCATATCTAAAATCAACCCAAGCCTGCTTGGCATACACTTAAAAAACCATACGTGCGAAACAGGTACAGCCAATTCAATATGCCCCATTCTTTCACGTCTTACTCTGGAAACCGTTACTTCTACGCCGCAACGGTCACATATTACGCCTTTATATTTTATGCGCTTATACTTTCCGCAGCCGCATTCCCAGTCGCGAGTCGGACCGAAAATTCTTTCGCAAAACAAGCCGCCTTTTTCAGGCTTGAAACTTCTATAGTTAATGGTTTCAGGGTTTTTAATTTCCCCATGACTCCACGAACGGATCCTTTCAGGAGATGCCACATTTATTGACACTGCCTCAAAAGTATTTTCCTCTACGTGGTCAATGCCTTTATTTGCCATGTTACTGTCTATCACGGTAAAACTCCTATTTAAATTAAGAAAGAGTGCTTTCTTTGACTATTTGTATGTCAAGCCCCAAGCTCTGCATTTCCTTCATAAGTACATTGAAAGATTCAGGGCGGCCTGCTTCAAGAGTGTTCTGTCCTTTTACTATGGATTCATACATCCTTGTACGACCCACAACGTCATCGCTCTTCACTGTGAGCATTTCCTGCAGAGTATAGGCAGCACCGTAAGCTTCAAGAGCCCACACTTCCATTTCCCCGAAGCGCTGGCCTCCGTGCTGGGCTTTGCCTCCGAGAGGTTGTTGTGTAACAAGCGAATATGGACCTACTGACCTTGCGTGTATCTTATTAGCTACAAGGTGGTCCAGCTTCATCATGTACATCTTTCCGACAGTTACTCTCTGATGGAACCTGTTACCAGTTCTACCATCGAAGAGGTCGGTTTTTCCGTCAAATACCCACTTTCCCTGCTTGAGAACAAATCCCCAGTGATGATCTTCGCCGTTTTCTTTAGCACATTTCTCATTGGCCTTCTTCATAAAGTCAATAATAGTATCTTCGCTAGGCCCGTCGAACACAGGACATGCAACTTTCAGCCCAAGTATTCCGGCAGCCCATCCAAGGTGAGTTTCAAGTATCTGACCCACATTCATACGGCTAGGCACGCCAAGAGGATTAAGAACAATATCTACAGGAGTACCATCAGCAAGGAATGGCATATCTTCAACAGGAACTATCTTAGCAACAATACCCTTGTTACCGTGACGCCCTGCCATCTTGTCACCAACCTGTAATTTTCTCTTTGTTGCTATATAAACTTTTACTCTCTTGACGGCACCAAGTTCAACATTCTGTCCGCCTTCCAGAGAATTTATAGCCTCATCCCTCTCGTTTTCAATCCTGTCAAATTTAGGAACGTATTTTCCCATTATTCCGTCTATCTGCTCTTTTACGGAGCACTCTTCCATCTTGTAGTATCTGTGCTTGTTTGCAAGCTTATTTATACCACTTGAAGTAACTCTTCTATTGGAAGAAATGAGTATCATATCTTTCTTTGATGAAGAGGTATCGTAAATCGGGTAAGGAAGTTTCTGTTTGAGCAGAATTCCGGTAAGCTCTTCTACTAGTTCTTCCAGAAGAACAGAATATTCAGCTTTCGCATTATCTTTAATATGTTTGCATTGGCGTCTTACTTCCGTCTTAGTCATAGCGGATCTGTTTGGATCTTTTGAACGCTCAACTCTCACATCCATGACCATACCAGTAGTGCCGCTTCCTACGACAAGGCTTGAATCCTTTACATCTGCAGCTTTTTCGCCAAAGATAGCGCGAAGAAGTCTCTCTTCCGGAGCAAGTTCAGTTTCGGACTTCGGAGTAATCTTACCTACGAGAATATCTCCAGGCTTAACTTCCGAGCCAAGTCGAATAACACCGTCCGGGCCAAGATTTCTCAGAGCCTCTTCACTTACGTTAGGAATGTCTCTTGTGATTTCTTCAGGACCAAGCTTCGTATCTCTTGCCAGAGTTTCAAATTCAGTAACATGAATACTTGTGTATACATCTTCCTTAACGACGCGTTCGCTTATAACAATAGCATCCTCAAAGTTATATCCACACCATGACATGAACGCCACGGTAAGATTCTTTCCAAGTGCAAGTTCGCCCTCAGACGTACCAGCACCATCGGCTATTATCTCGCCTTTCTTCACGACCTGTCCTGAATGTACTATCGGTCTCTGATTAATACCTGTACCTGCATTTGTTCTCAGATATTTGTACAATTCATAGACTCTAGCTTTCTCAGGTTTTGCCGTAGATTCCAATGATTTCCCATCAGCCGTTATTACTATTATATCGCCTGAAACTTCCGCAACGATGCCATCTTCTTCAGACGCTATAACAGCCTTAGTATCCACAGCTACGCGGCCTTCAAGTCCGGTACCCACAATCGGAGCTTCAGTAGTAAGCAGAGGAACAGCCTGTCTCTGCATATTTGAACCCATCAGAGCTCTACTTGTATCGTTGTGTTCAAGGAACGGTATCAAAGTAGCTGCTGCGCTCACCATTTGCTTTGGAGAAACGTCCATCAACTGAACTTCTTCCCTCGGCTTTTCCAGAGGATCGCCCTGGTATCTTGTCATAACGGTTATATTGGCGAATTTACCCTTTTCATCAATCGGAGCATTTGCCTGAGCTATAACATATTGCTCTTCTTCATCGGCTGTAAGATATACTATTTCGTCGGTAACTTTATCATTCTTTACAACTCTGTATGGAGACTCAAGAAATCCAAAATCATTTACCCGCGCATAAAGAGACATCGAAGAAATTAGTCCAATGTTAGGACCTTCAGGAGTTTCAATCGGACATACACGGCCATAATGACTTGTATGAACGTCACGAACTTCAAATCCGGCTCTTTCTCTATTAAGACCGCCTGGTCCAAGAGCGCTGAGTCTTCTTTTATTTGTAAGTTCTGCAAGCGGATTTGTCTGATCCATGAATTGAGAAAGCTGGTTTCTTGCAAAGAAATCTCTTATAACGCTTGCGAAAGCTTTCGGATTAACTAGCTTTGCAGGAGTCATGACATTCTCGTTCATTCCGAGAAGAGTCATTCTTTCACGTACAAGCCTTTCAGTTCTGACAAGCCCTATGCGGCACTGATTCTGAATCTGCTCGCCAACGGTCTTTATTCTTCTGCTTCCAAGATGGTCAATATCGTCAACTTTCCCTGCAGTGCATCTTAAATTCATAAGATATTTTGTAGCACCAACCATGTCCTCTTTTGTGAGAGTCCTTACACTTTCAGGAATATTTAAACCAAGCTTCTTATTTATTTTGTATCTGCCGACAAGACCTATGTCGTATCTTTTTACATCGAAGAACAATCTGTCAAGAAGTTGGATAGCATTCGGAATGCTCGGCGGATCTCCAGGCCTCATCCTTCTGTATATTTCTTTCAATGCTTCGTCTTTTGTAGTGGACGTATCTCTTTGTAGACATTTCAACAGATAATCAGCTTTGTCAGGAATATGAATTACACGAATGTCTTTTATTTTCTGAAATTTTAACTCGGATAGAGCCTGTTCTGTCAGCGAGTCATAAGATTCTACTACAATATCCCCATCAACATCAACAATTTCTTCCATCGCGTAAAACTGAGAATAATCTGCTTCTTTTAAAAGAGAAGCTACGCTCATTTTCTTTATCGTGTAGAAGTTAGAAATAATATCTTCGTCTGTTTCGTATCCAATGGCTCTGAGAAGCGTAGTAATCAAAAATTTCCTGCGCCTTCTCTTCCTGTCCAGATATATATACATGTTGTCGTTTATATCAAACTGCACTTCAAGCCACGAACCTCTGTCAGGTATTATGCGGTACGAATAAAGAGTACGGCCGCTTGTATGCTGTTTCTTCTCAAAGCAGACACCGGGAGACCTGTGCAACTGGCTGATAATTACGCGCTCAGCTCCGTTTATAACAAAAGTACCTCTGTCAGTCATAATAGGTAGTTCTCCCATATAGACTGTTTCGGTCTTTATTTCTCCATTATTTTCAAGTTTAAATTCTATATTAAGAGAAGCTCCAAAGGTTTCTCCGTCTTTCAAGCAATCCAGTAATTTTGTTTTCGAAGCACCAATACTATATGAAACGTAATCCAATACGCACTTTTTATCGTAACTTTCAATGGGAAATACTTCTTTCAGAACCTCATGCAACCCCTGAAATTTTATATCCTCTTGAGGGACATTCTGCTGTAGAAAGTCTTTGTAAGACTCAACCTGAATATTAATCAGATTCGGTACAGCCAATACTTCGCGAAGTTTTCCCAAATTTATTCTTTCTGCCATAACACACCTTGATTTTTCCGGTTTTTAGGATAAACGACCTATAATAAAAAAAATTGCCCTTTTTTTATAAAGGCAAAAAGCGGGAATCGCTGTTTACCGCGATTCCCGTCTGGAAATATTTGTATCTTTTATGATACTACTTGAGTTCAACTGTTGCGCCAGCTTCTTCAAGTTCTTTTTTCATTTTTTGAGCTTCATCCTTTGAAATGCCTTCTTTTACAGGCTTAGGAGCAGCTTCTACAAGATCTTTAGCGTCCTTGAGTCCAAGTCCTGTAGCAGCTCTTACTACTTTAATTACGTTAACTTTATTTTCTCCAAATCCCTTGAGAATTACTGAAAATTCTGTTTTCTCTTCAGCAGCTTCAGCAGGAGCTGCAGCTACAGCCACAGCAGCTGCAGCAACAGGAGCAGCAGCGGTAACACCAAGTCTATCTTCCAATGCTTTAATAAGCTTAGAAAGATCAAGAACTGTCATGTTCTCAACATAAGATATGAACTTTTCCATTTCAGGAGTAACATTTACTACTTCAGACATTTTATAACCTCCGTTATTTATTTATTATTTTTTTAACTAAAAATTGTCTTAAGATTGTGCTTTTTTTTCCTTGATAGCACTCAATACGTAAACAGGACTTGCCAATTTAGCATTAAGTACACTGACCAGATTTCTGGCAGGCGCCTGTAGAACACCAAGCAACTGAGCGTAAAGAACTTCTTTAGAAGGCAGTTTTGATATTGCTTCCACTTCTGCGGGTTTAAGAACGGACCCATCAAGGTACCCGGCTTTAAATCCGAGAAAATCGAACTTTTTAATATAATCGCTCATAATCTTGGCTACTGAACCAGGATCGCCATTACCGCTAATTAACGCAGTGTCCCCGGTGAGCTTGACGGCTGCCAATTCAGGCATGCCATTAAGTTCAGCAGCTTTTGTAATCATGGTGTTTTTCAAAACATGACAATCGGCCTTGCTTTTTTCAAGCTGAATCCTGAGCTGCTCAAAGTCTTTAACTTTAAGCCCCTTATAACTCATCATGTAAATGAAATCAGACTTCTCAAGAATAGCGCCAATATCTTTTATTAATTGTTTCTTTTCAAGTCTCATTTACGCCACCACTTTTATGTAGTCTTTTAAGCTTATTTTAATTCCAGGGCTCATTGTAGAGCTCATTGTACAACCTAAAAGGAATATACCTTTTGAAGTTGGCGGCCTGGAAGCTTCAATAGCATGTATTACGGATTTACTGTTCTGCTCAAGCTGTTCAACAGTGAATGAAAGCTTACCAACTGGGACGTGTGCACATCCTCCTTTGTCTGCTCTAAATTCAACTTTACCAGCTTTTGCTTCTTTTACCGCGGTTACGATATCCTCAGTAACAGTGCCTGTCTTAGGATTAGGCATCAGTCCTTTTGGGCCAAGAGCCTTACCAAGAGGTCTTACTTTTGGCATATCTCCAGGTGTAGTGATAAGAGAATCAAATTCTACCCATCCACCCTTAATTTTTTCAATAAGTTCGTCCATTCCTACATAATCAGCGCCCGCAGCCTTTGCTTTATCTGCAAGATCTCCAGATGCTATAACAGCCACTGTAACTTTCTTGCCAGTACCACAGGGAAGCGTAACGGCTCCTCTCACTGTCTGGTCGGATTGTTTAGTGTCAACGCCAAGCCTGAAAGCTAATTCTACTGTTTCGTCAAATTTCACATGAGGAATACTTTTGAGAAGCGCCAGGGCTTCTTTTAGATCATACTGCTTTTGGCTATTGATCTTTTCTACCTGTGAACGATACAATTTACTTCTATGCATCTGCCACCTCGATTCCCATACTTCTAGCAGTACCTTTAATGATTTTTTCAGCTGCTTCTAAATCTCTGGCGTTAATGTCATTTTCTTTCAGCTTTGCAATTTCCTGTACTTGTTTCCTTGTAACTTTGCCCACAACTTCTCTTCCTGCTGTTTTAGCCCCGGAAGCAAGCCCTGCGGCTTTTTTCAGAAGAACTGAAGCCGGTGGGGATTTAGTTATAAAGGTAAACGAGCGATCCTGATAAACAGTTATCACTACAGGGATCACAAGGCCTGACTGAGCCTGAGTAGCAGCATTGAATTTTTTGCAGAATTCCATGATGTTCACACCAGCTTGTCCAAGTGCAGGACCTACCGGCGGAGCCGGGTTTGCCGCCCCAGCAGGAATCTGCAGCTTAATTACTGCAGTTACTTTTTTTGCCATATTTTTACCTGTTTTCTGTGGTCCGGAAGAACGGATTTCCTTCCACATTAATTAACATACTATATTGCATTGGTTGAGAAGCCCGTTCGTTATGCTTCCTTCTCAACTTGCCAAAATTCTAATTCTACCGGAGTAGATCTTCCGAAAATCGAAACAAGGACTTTTAACTTTCCCTTTTCCTGATCTATTTCCTGAACGGAGCCCTCAAAGTTTTCAAACGCACCGTCCTTAACTCTCACGTTTTCGCCTACTTCATACTGGTTCTTATGAACTAAATTGTCTTTTCTTTCCTGAACCTGATTCATAAGATTATTCACTTCACAATCTGTCAAAGGCATTGGCCTACGATCAGCCCCGCATCCTATGAAACCAATTACACTCTGCGTGCCGCGAACAAAGTACCACACATCATCTCTAACTTTGCCTTCGCTGTCATACAGATCCATTCTAACCAGTACATATCCCGGAAAGAATTTGCGGGCAGACGTAATCTTTTCCCCCTTTTTTACCTCAGAAACTTTTTCTACAGGGATAAGCACTTCATAAATAGGAAGATCATTCCCTTCCAATTTAAGCTGTCTTTCGATGTTTTCTTTTACTTTGTTTTCATGACCGGACATGGCCTGTATTACATACCATTTCCCGCTCTCTGTTTTCTGTTCCAAAGTACTACTCATTGTTTCTATAAAACCTTCACATTAAAAACCAGTTAATAGTCTGACTATTTTTTGACAACCAAAATCAACCACTGCTACAAACATAGACAAAACAGCAACGGCAACAATCACAACCATCGTAGTCTTGAAGAGCTCATCCCTCTTGGGCCACGAGCATTTCCCAATCTCTTCGATAGTCGCTGATACGAATTTTCTAACTTTTGTCAACCAGTCATTCATAATTTCAATAATTTGGCAGGTGAGACAGGGATCGAACCTGCGACCTGCGGTTTTGGAGACCGCTGCTCTCCCAGCTGAGCTACTCACCTACAGTAGTTATACAATTATTTTGTCTCTTTATGCAAAGTATGCTTTTTATCAAACTTGCAAAACTTCTTCTTTTCCAACCTGTTTGGCGTATTCTTCTTTTCCTTTTCGGTCGAATAATTACGCCTTTTGCATTCTGTGCATGCCAAGGTTACTATTTCTCTAGCCATCGTACTCACCTAACTAAATTCGTCCCGAGTTCTTTTTGAGAAGAACCCCGGGACAAATAATTAAAGTTTAAATTAATCGCTTACTGTATAATGTCAGTAACTCTGCCTGATGCAACAGTTCTGCCGCCTTCACGAATAGCAAAGCGCAGTGTCTTTTCCATTGCTATCGGAGCAATAAGTTCAACTTCGATTGTTGCGTTATCGCCAGGCATAATCATTTCTACGCCTTCAGCAAGCTTAACAATACCAGTAACGTCAGTAGTTCTGAAATAGAACTGAGGTCTATAGTTCGCAAAGAACGGAGTGTGTCTTCCACCTTCTTCTTTTGACAAAACATAAACTTCTGCTTTGAATTTGGTATGAGGAGTAATTGTCTTTGGCTTAGCTAGTACCTGTCCGCGTTCAACATCTTCCTTCTTTGTACTTCTGAGCAAGCACCCTACATTATCCCCTGCACGACCTTCATCAAGTATCTTACGGAACATTTCAACGCCAGTGACAGTAGTAGTTACAGTAGGCTTGATACCAACTATTTCTACGTCTTCGCCAACCTTGATAACTCCACGCTCAACTCTTCCTGTTACTACCGTACCGCGGCCTTCAATTGAAAATATATCTTCAATAGGCATAAGAAAAGGCTGATCAACTGCGCGTACAGGCTGTGGAATATATTTATCAACTGCTTCCACAAGTTCATGTATGCATTTTACATCTGGGCTGTTAGGATCGCCTTGTGCTTCCATAGCTTTTAGAGCTGAACCTTTAACGATTGGAATTTCATCTCCAGGATACTCATACTTATTGAGAAGATCACGAATTTCCATTTCTACGAGCTCTATAAGCTCAGGATCGTCAACTTGGTCAACTTTGTTCATGAATACTACAAGGGCAGGAACACCTACCTGGCGAGCAAGCAGAATGTGCTCACGTGTCTGAGCCATCGGTCCGTCTGTAGCAGCGATAACAAGTATAGCACCGTCCATCTGGGCCGCGCCGGTAATCATGTTCTTGATATAGTCAGCATGTCCAGGACAGTCAACGTGCGCGTAGTGACGAGTAGCAGACTGATACTCAACGTGTGCTGTGTTGATGGTAATACCGCGAGCTTTTTCTTCCGGTGCAGCGTCAATCTGGTCGTAAGCCTTTACGTCACCACCGAATTTCTTAGCCATTGCCATCGTAATAGCAGCTGTAAGAGTGGTCTTACCATGGTCAACGTGACCGATAGTACCTACATTAACGTGAGGTTTTGTTCTTTCAAATTTTTCTCTAGCCATGTTCTTCTATTTGCCTCCTAGTTAGTTATCTATTTTTTATATGTTTATTGTCGATTTTTTATTTCCATTCTCACTTCGCTCGAAGCGAAAGCTGGAGCCCACAACCGGATTCGAACCGGTGACCTCTTCCTTACCAAGGAAGTGCTCTACCAACTGAGCTATGTGGGCACCTGTTGTAGTCCGAGTTTCGGACTTAAATTATTTGACATTCCAAATTTATCATTTCAATAAAGCCCAGCCTGTTTCAATGCAGACATCTTAAGTTACGCACTAAATTTCTATAAACATTCTAAAACTTAACACCTAACACTCAAAACCCAAAACTCAATTGGTGCTCGGGGGGGGACTCGAACCCCCACAGATTGCTCTACATGCCCCTCAAACATGCGCGTCTGCCAATTCCGCCACCCGAGCAACGAAACGGATTTTTATTTTAGCACTCCACTTTTGCAATACAAATAAATATTTGATTTTTTTGCATTTTTCTTAACTAAAATTTTTCGGAAAGTATTTTTGCCGTATCCCGCAAAGATTGAGGAATAACCTTAACATCGCCTAAAACAGCCATAAAATTTACATCCCCACTCCATCTCGGAACAATATGAAAATGAAGATGCTCTTTGCATCCGGCCCCGGCGGCAGAACCAAAATTGTACCCCATATTAAAGCCGTCTGGCTTTATTGCTTCGCATAAAACATCTTTCGATTTGACGGTCAAATCTGAAATTTCATACAAGGTTTTCTTATCAAGAAGAGAAATATCTCCAACATGCTTGTATGGCGCTATCATCAAATGACCTGAATTGTATGGAAAAGCATTCAACATTACAAACACATTTTCACCCCTGAAAAGAACCATAAAATTATCTTCTTTCTTGTTGTCTGACTTTTCACGGGAACATAAAAAACAGTTCCCGTCTTTCGGAGATAAAATATATTCAATCCGCCAGGGAGCCCATAGCTTATTTTTCGAGTTCATTTGCTTTATCCTTTCAAATTCTAATTTGAACTTGTACGAGATTACCCATCACAAAACATCTGTTTTAAGTGTTAAGTTTTGGGTATTAAGTAAAAAACGATTGAAACCTAACACGACGTTTTACGAAGAACATCATTTTGTAAAATATCTGACGTCAAATATACGCTTTAATTCCAGTTAAAAAATCTTCGCACCTATTTTTCAATTCATTAATTTTTCTTTTAGCTCCCTCCGCGTCCCCCGCTTCAGCACTAACTCCTACACTCTCTGCAAGCGAAGAAATAGCAAAGGAACAAACATTATCAGCCTCGATCTTAAGAGCTTCACTATTGACACTTATCATACCAAATTCATTTTGATCTACAGCCCGTGTTATGCTTTTAATCAAAACCTCTACCCTGCTTGAAAAATACCTTAGCATTTGTATGGTTTCTACCTCATTTTCATTGGTTTTTACCAATAAACTATTTATATCAATCAACGAAGATATAGTCTTGTCGGTTCTGAACGCACTTATGCTCAGACTGTTTTCCGTTTCAGTCATAGGTTCAAACCTGTCAATAAAAGAAAGAAAGCTATTGACGTCTATAGGCTTACTCAAGTAATAACTTATTCCGGCGTTTTTATATATTTCAAAGCCGCTATTCAAAACACTGGCTGTTATAGCCACGATTGGCGGTGTAATTTTCCCCCTTCTACTTTTATTTTCTGTAATTATTCTACTGGCGGTAAGCCCATCAATAATCGACATCTGTATATCCATTAGAATTAAATCAAAGTCTTCATTTTCGGCCAGCTCAACAGCTTCCTGTCCGTTACTGGCAATCTTAAGAATATGCCCCGTATTCTTAAATATCTCTTTCATGAGAAAATGATTCATCACATTATCTTCGGCAAGGAGAATTTTCAGGCTGGACAGCTTTGGAGTTCCATCTCCGCTTTTCTTCTCTTTTTTAACTAAACTTGAAATAAGCGCTTTTTCAAAAACCTGAGTCTTTACTCCTTCTGAGGCATCGCGCCCTACCAAATCAAACTCTAAAAACAAATCAAATTTCGATCCCAGCCCCAGCTTACTTTCAACTTTAACTTCACCTCCAAGCACTTTTGCCAGCTTACGCACGATCGCAAGACCAAGACCCGTTCCTTCATAACAACAACTATCATTATGTTTTCCCTGCACGAAAGGCTTGAATATTTCATCTTTCATATCATCCGGAATTCCTATTCCTGTATCAAAAACTGAAATATTTATCTTCGTTTTATCAAAGGCTGAATCGGCAAGTTTACTTACGGAAAGGTATACACCGCCGCTCGGTGTAAATTTTATAGCGTTATTTGTAAGATTGATAAGAATCTGCTGAATTTTAAACACATCGCCTTTCAGAAAAACAGGAACATCCCTGGCAACATTAAATGACAGACTAATTCCTTTTTGTTCAGCTTTAAATTTAAACATATCATAAACGCTCTGAAAAAACTCTATCACATTAAATACTGACAAATCTATTTCAATCAACCCGGACTCTATCTTTGAGAGATCAAGAATGTTGCTTATCAGGTTGAGTAAAATATCTGAAGAAGTTTTTATGGCGTTTATATATTCTCTGTGAGTCTCCGAAAGATCGTCTCTGCTGAATAAATCCGCAAGCCCGATAATAATATTAAGCGGAGTCCTCATTTCGTGGCTCATACTAACTATAAAGTCTGCCTTTGTTCTCTCAGCAGAGATGGCCTCTTCTTTTGCCTTGGCAAGGATATTTTCTGTGCGTTTTATATTTGTTATATCTGTGCCTACAGCTATAACACCAATTATATTTTTACCTTTTTCAGATTTATACAAAGGCGAAAATTTTACGTCATAAATCCGTTTAATTACCTGAATGCACCCCGATATATGCTCTCCTCTCAAGGCTTTTAGATAGTAATCCCTGAGCACAGAATACCTATCGAACCTTGCCGAATAAATACTATCTCCATCAATCTGTTTCGGCTTCAATCTAAGACTGCAAAGCCCCTTCCCTTCAGAAAGCACAATCTTTCCAGTTCTATCAAAAACAAAAAGAATCAACGGAACTCCGGAAAAAATGGCCAATAACTCTTCTCCGCTGCGCCATATTTTTTTTCTCTTTTCAAAATTGTTTCCAAAAAGGAGAAAAAAACCAAAAATAAAAAATGTCCCCACGGAAATATACAAATACAAATGCTCTCGGGATATGATCTTTAAGAAGTTACTTATCTGGGTGTTGTCTTTTCCCGATATAAAGATATGTTCTGCTTCAATAAAAAGCGCAAAAGCAGCTGCAAGCAGCATGAAACATACACAAAAAAGAAATATAAACTTATCAAAAATACTGTTTTTTTTAGCCATAAATTTATACCGCATCCACTAAAGCGCACCCTATCGGACTTCGTCCCCAAACATTTTGCTAATTAAATTTATTATTGATTATAAATATATCATAGGTGAAATTGTTTTCTTTTGAAATAGAATTGCAAAACTAATTATTTCTGCAATTATCTCAAATAGATAAGCGCCCAGAATTGACACTCCTTTCAAGAATGGTATGATGCATAACAAGGACAAACGGTTTGTCAGAAGTAGTGCATAAGGCTTTTCCCTCCTCAATACACGATCTTCTTGCTTTATAACAATACGCAGAACTCACCTTAACTATAACATGGTATTAGCTTTAGAAGGTAGTTCAGGTTAAAAAAACAGGGCCTTTTCACAAGGCCCTTTACTATTCTTTATATTACTTAGCTTTTCAGTCCTACTCAATAGGAGTCGGCTGGCAAAGGTTTTCCTTCTTATTTGCAACGTGCCCACATACCTTACAGATAAACTTAGAGTTGTTCACCATAGGCTTGATTCTTTTAAGATCCATACTGCACGAACAACATGTTAACGCACACATCTTGTTTTCTCCACAACATTCTGTTACACGTTCTACTAACATAGCTTCCTTCTCCTTCTTTTTGTGTTTTACAAATAGTATGTAAATCAATTTTTATATACACTAGAGTAAAATTATATTGAAGTCATTAGATTTGTCAATAAAAACTTTGAAAAGTTCCAGTATACTACTTCTGCGTGTCCAAGTCGATATTTCTTGCGACAGCGTTTTATTTTTTTCTCAATCAGTTTATTTTAGATTCAACTAAACTCTATATGAGGGATTAAGTCTGATGTAAAAGTTTTTTCTCTAAAGCAATAACCTTAGGATGGAGTATCTGATTTTCTTTGACAATATGCTGGTGAAGATATAGTTCCATTTCTTTTAGTTCAGTTAAGATTAATCGATACGCATTGCAGGCGTCTTCCGAAATCTTGTAGTTGAGAGTAACTTTATGGATATTATCAGTCAAATTTCCTTCAATTTCGTGTTCCTTTTCCAAATGCTGCATAAGAGTTTGGACAGTTTCAAAACATGCGTGAGATAACGGTATACCAGTACGTTCGATTCTATCATATTTTTAATGTGCTGATGTAATACTTCTCCTACGAGCATAATCATATTCTGTTCTATCATTTGTTTCATAATCTTGCTCCTTTCTTAGCAAGAATTACTTTTTCTGGTTCATTATTTCCCTTAGAATATCCATATTTCTAGTTCTTTTATAGAGTGGCTCATGCGAATGTTCATAAACTGGCAAGGAATCTTCAAATGTCTTAAAGCCATTAACTTCATAAAATATGCCTAAAGGCCAAGGAGATTCCGAAAAAGCAAGAGATAAAGCTTTTACCTTATCATCTTTGGGGTGAGTATCTGGAATGATCACTATATTTTCTTTGTACCATTTATGAGTATTAACTTTATTAAATGATACACACGCTTGAAAAATATCCACCAGTGCAAAACCTTTATGCATGATTGCTGCTTTTATTATTTCTTTGGTTTTTTCTTTGTCTCCGGCGGCTCCCCTCGCTACAAATGTGGCTCCCATTGTTATGGCTAAAGCAACAGGATTTAGCGGAATTGAGTTAACCCCTTCTGTTTGTATCGGGGTTTTCATTCCCTTCTGAGTAGTGGGTGACGCTTGTCCTTTAGTAAGCCCATATACCATATTATTATGAACAATAACCGTTATATCAGGGTTTCTACGTATTGTGTGAATAAAATGGTTTCCTCCCTCGCCATACATATCGCCGTCGCCGCTTTCAACAATGAGTTTTATATCAGGATTGGCTGCTTTTATCCCCGATGCAACCGGTAAGGCTCGACCGTGAAGGCCATTAAAATAGCTTACATCATAATAATGAGGCGCTTTTGCTGCCTGCCCGATTCCAGAAACAAAACAAAGCTTATCTTTGCTGAGCCCCAGTTCCACCATTGCATCCAGCATAATATTACGGATGCCGAAATTTCCGCACCCGGGACACCATGCTATATCTGTAGCTATATCAAAATATTTTCTATCCATTATATGACCTCCTTCATTTTCCTATAAAGCTCATCAGATATAAATTGTAGGCCATTATATTTTAGAATTGTACTGGGAATCTTTATCCCAAGTTCATGTTCAATTAAATTTTTAAATTGATAAGCCTGGTTATTTTCAATCATTACTATTTTTTTTGCTTTTTGAAAATAGTTTAAGGCCGTTTGAGCTATCGGATAAACCTGTTTAAAATGAAGCAAGCTAACCTTATCTCCTATTTTTTTGACAGCTTCCAGCGCTGTGGTTAAAGCAGACCCCCAACATACAAAAAGGATCTCATAATCATCACTCCCGTACAAATCAGGAACAAGCGCAATATCTTTCAATAATGCAAACTTCCCAAAACGTTTATTTTTCATTTTTAAGACGATTCCATTGAGCTCTTCTGTTATTCTGCCCGACTCGTCATGCTCGTCAGAATCCACACAAACCCGACCCACACCAAAACCCGGAACTGAACGAGGAGACAAAGAACCTTCTTTAAGGTCATATCTTTTGTATTCTTCTTTAGCTTCAACAATATACTTTTCAGGAGGAGAATAAATTTTAAATCCAGGAGTATTGTAGTAACTATCTGTAAAGTATTGATCCGTGAGGACAATGACCGGCGACTGATACTTATCTGCAACATCAAAAGCATATTTTGTAAGTTCATATCCTTGTTCAAGATTTCCCGGAGCAAATATTGCCCTGGCAAATACTCCATGCCCTGCGTATAGTGCCAAATTAAGATCACCTTGTTCTGTTCTCGTTGGTAACCCTGTAGCTGGACCAGGTCTTTGAGCCAAATGAATGACTACAGGCGTCTCTGTCATTCCTGACAAGGATAATCCTTCAGTCATAAGCGCAAATCCTCCACCAGATGTTGACACAATAGCTCTTGCTCCGGCGTACCACGCTCCAATAGCCATGTTAATTACGCCTATCTCATCTTCCACCTGCTCGACTACCACACCTGCCTTTTTCGCCCAGTTCGCCAATGTTGTAAAGACTCCCGTACCTGGAGTCATCGGATATGAAAAAACAGCATCGCATCCTCCAGCCAGCGCGCCAAGCGCGATTGATTCGGAACCTGATACCAATATATCGTCCTTAACGTAATCATTATTTTTAATTTCAATCTTCAGACCTGCCTGCTCTGCTATTTTTTTGCCTTCTTCATAACCAACTTCAGCAGCCTTGATGTTGTCGGCAATGATTTTTTTATCTTTTGTTTCAAACTGCTTAGCTATATAAGATTTTAATACTTCCAAATCTACGCCGGTAAGGCCAGCTATTGATCCCGCAACAACCATACTTGCATAAATTATATTACCAATGGATAAGGATGTATCGTTAAAGCCAAGATGAAAAATATTTGAAGCTTTTACAATTTTTGTATCTGCAATTACTATACTTTTTTCTAAAAGTTCAGGTTTGTACCTGGTATAAGCAGCAAGATCAAAAGGAATAAATATGTCTGGAGCTCCCCACTGATTACATATACGGTTTTCCGATATCCTTATAGTTGTAGAATTTGTGCCTCCTCTTACGCGAGACATGTACTCTTTTGTAGCAAAGACATTGTACCCTGCCTTTTTCATTGCTGAGGTAAGAATTGCTTCAGTAGACTGAACTCCAGCGCCAGCCTCTCCGGCAAGCATTATAGTTAGATCGGTTATTGTATTATTCACATCGTCCTCCTCCTTGAAAAAGTATTGTAGTGAAATAATTTTGATCTTAATTTAAAACAGACTGGCAATCTCTTTAGCTTTGGCTTGAGCCTCCTAGCTCTTCTGCATTTATATTTCCTTTCTCATATTGAGCCTTAATGAATTCAATCCTGTTGTTAACCAGTCCTGGAAAAGACAATCCGAAGGCAGGCATGACAGTTCTTCTTATTTGTTTCTTATTTCTACGATTTACCAAAACTTATGAGCGTTACTCATCGCTATGCCTTGATGAAGTCCAGCAAGTCGGCGTTAAGTTGATCCTTATGAGTGCTGGCTAGACCGTGAGGACCGCCCAGGTAAACCTTCAGTATCGCGTTCTTAACGAGTTTAGACGAGAGCACGGCAGATGCTGCGATCGGCACAATCTGATCGTCATCTCCATGGATGATTAGTGTCAAAACGTCGAACTTCTGCAGATCCCCGCTGAAATCAGTCTCGGAGAAGGCCTTGATACAGTCGAGTTCGTTCTTGAGACCTCCCTGCATCCCCTGAAACCAGAATGCATCCCTCATTCCCTGCGTGACTTTATGCCCCTTACGGTTTGCACCGTAGAACGGAGTGGCCAGGTCCTTGAAGAACTGTGAACGGTCGGCAGTGACGCCAGCACGGATGCCGTCAAACACATCGATCGGCAGTCCGCAGGGGTTGGTCTTTGTCTTCAGCATCAGTGGCGTCACTGAGCCCATCAAGACAACTTTGACTACACGACGGGATGTACCATGTCGGCCGATATAGCGGGCAACTTCGCCTCCCCCAGTAGAATGGCCTATCATGATTGCGTCTTTAAGGTTGAGGACTTCGAAAAGTTCCGCCAGATCGTCAGCATATGTATCCATATCATTGCCACTCCAAGGCTGGCTGGATCGACCATGGCCACGACGGTCATGGGCAATGCACCGATATCCATGAGAGGCCAGGAAGACCATTTGGTTCTCCCAGGCGTCTGCGCTAAGAGGCCAGCCATGACTGAAAACAATTGGTTGACCTGTACCCCAATCTTTGTAGTAAATTTGTGTATTGTCCTTTGTAATAATAGTGCTCATTATGATTCTCTATCTTATTTATCACTATTTGTTTTCAGTGACCAAGAAAAGAGTTGACAAAGTCCCAGTTGATAAGATACTTAATAAAGGCATCTAAATAGTCGCTACGTCGGTTTTGGTAGTCTAGGTAATAGGCATGCTCCCAAACATCTATTGTCAATAAAGGTTTCATTTCATGAGCGATTGGGGTATCAGCATTGGATGTTTTTACAATCTCCAACTTGCCATTTTTTAGCACCAACCATATCCAGCCACTACCAAATTGCGTCAAGCCAGTATTCTTTAAATTTTCAATGAAATTGTTATAATTTCCGAAGTTGGCATTGATTTTCTGTGCAATATTTCCTGTTGGCATTCCTCCTCCATTGGGTTTTATGGAGTTCCAGTAAAAATCATGGTTCCAAGTCTGGGCTGCGTTATTAAAGATTCCAGCTTGAGTAACATCATTTACTGTCTTTTTAATGATTTCCTCCAGTAGCTCACTGGCAAGGGCGGTTCCCTCAATCAATTTGTTTAAATTAGTAATATAAGCGCTATGGTGTTTGCCATGATGAAAATCCAGTGTTTTCGCACTGATATGTGGTTCGAGAGCGTCTTTTCCGAATGGAAGTTTAGGTAGCATGAAAGTCATATTTACCTCCATAAAATGTTTATGTTTTTTTAATTTAAAAAAACAGAGCCATTTTACACGGCTCTTTAATATTCTTTGTATTATTTAGTTTTTTCAATTCTATTTAGAGGGGTCGGCTGGCAAAGGTTTTCTTTCTTATTTGCGACGTGCCCACATCCCTTACAGATAAACTTAGGATTATTCACCAGAGGTTTAATTTTTTTAAGATCCAGACTGCACGAACAACATGTTAGTGCGCACATCTTGTTTTCCCCACAGCATTCCATAATAAATTCTACAGACATGGCCTCTTCCTCCTTATTTTTGTGTTTTACAAAACAGCATACAAATCAATTTTTATATACACTAAGGTAAGATTATATTGATGTTACCATATTTGTCAATAAAGACGTTGGAAAGTCTCAGAAAGTCTAGAAAAATAGTTCTTAATATAGGTCATTTACTTTTTCGATACTTTTTAACTCATTTGATCGTTGTAATAACAATTTATCTTTTCCCATATTATTTTTTGTATCTTTACCAAAAGTATTAATAAAGTTTTCGTACTGTTTCAATTCCTTAATGGGTTTATAACTAGGATCATTTTTTGATGCTTTAACTAAAGCTTGTGAACCATAGTCGAAAGCCATTATATTTTTGGGTTTATTTTATCCATACCGCTATATTATGCTCTTAAGTTATTTATAAGCTTTAAATTTGTCTTTTTTAGCTTTGCATAGCGGACAAGTATCTGGGGCCGATCCTTCAATTGTATACCCGCAAACTTCGCAAACCTGTATTGCGTCTAATTTGGCATCCATGCCTTTATCAATGGCCAGTTTAGCTTTTTCAAAAAGTTTCTTATGTTCTTTTTCAGTCCCATAAGACCATTCAAAACTTCTTTTTGCACTATTTTCATTCTGAAACCTAGCTACTTCTATATATGCTGGATACATCTCCTCGATTTCAAAAGTTTCACCAGCTATAGATAATCCAAGGTTTTTACTGGTACTCCCGGGGCCAAATGCTGCCATACTATTAGCGACACGACCGCCATCCAAATATTTTAACTCTTGATAATGGTCAAATGCATGAATAGTTTCCGCATCGGCAATAGCTCTGAATAGCCGTGCGACATTAGGATAATTTTCCTTTTCGGCTATTTCCGCAAAGCGGATATAGCGCATATGAGCTTGGCTTTCTCCCCCGAATGCATTAATCATATTCTGTTCTGTCATTTGTTTCATAATTTTTGTTCCTTTCTTAGCTATTGATAGTGAGCTAATTTTTATCTTAATTTAAAAAAGACTGGCGACTTCTTTGGCTTTAGCTTGCGCCTCATAAATCTTTTGCGTTTGTATTCCCCCACCCATATCCATTGGCTGAGCTTTTATAAATTCAATATCTTTGATCCCTATAAATCCAAAAATAGTGCGCAGATAAGGCTCATGATGATCAAATACGCTTGCTTCTGGGGTGCTATAATCTCCTCCACTTGAAGTAATCACAATCATCTTTTTATTTTTTACCAAACCTTCCTTAGTACCAGTATCAGTATATCGAAAAAGGTATTTCGGTTGCACAATGACATCCAGGTAATGTTTTAGTAAATAGGGAATTGAAAAATTCCACATTGGAGTACTTACCAGATAGGCATCAGCTGATAAAAATCTTTTTATGTGTTGGATTATCCCTTGCCAGGCTACAAGAGCCTCTCTTGTCAGCTCTTTGCCACCTGAAAGCATATACTTACCATCAAGCTGTTTCATATATAATCCGGGTAGTTTTTCTTTGAAAAGGTTTAATTCGTCAGTTGTCCATCCGGGATGACTCTTGATAAAGGCCTCCAAAAAAGATGCGCTTATTTTAAGAGTTCGCGAGTCCTCTCCACGAGGTGTTGCAATAATGTGCAGCAGTTTTTTCATGTGTACCCTTTCCTATACTAATTTCTACATTAATTAATATGACGATAGTTTTTTACAGTCCGGCATGCTTCTTATGTATCTTATCAACCAGTATATCTAAGGCTTCAAAGGTCTCTGCTCTCGGCAGACCTTTGCACATCACAGTATCTAGAATTTCTACTCTAAGATTGGGGATTGAGCCAGAAATCTGTTCTGCCGCCTTTGTCGCCCACCCGTATGACCCAATTATTGCTGCATACTTCAATTTAGGATGTAGTTCATTGGCTAAGTGCATGGCCGAAAAAATACCCGGATGGGGGCCAACTTGCACAGTTGGCGTTCCGATTATAATCGTTGCGGCATCAACAAAGGCCATTGCCATTTTGCCAATATCTGTAGTCGACAATTCGAACTTTTGAACTTTTACGCCCCGTTCTGCTAATGCAGCGACAAGATAGTTAACCATTGCCTCTGTACTTCCGTGCATCGAGATGTATGGGATAACGACAAAATTCGATACTCGATCAGAGATCCAATCCTCGTAGGCTGACAAAATAAAGTTAGGATGGTTGTAGATTGGCCCATGGCTGGGTGCGATAAAGTCAAACTGCAACTCCCTAACTTTTTTCATGTTATTTTGAATCATCTTACGGAAGGGCATCATGATCTCGGCATAGTAGCGCTTTGCAGCTTCATAGACAACAGGATCATCACCTGCGTAAAGATCAGTGGTAGCGAGATGGGAACCAAAAAAGTCACACGAAAACAGAATGCGATCCTCAGGTAAATGCGTAACCATAGTCTCAGGCCAATGCACCCATGGCGTATGAACAAAACGAAGAGTTTTGCCACCGAGCGATAGAATCTCGCCATCTTCTACAGTTTTAATTCGTTCATCCGCAATACCAAGGTGATCAATCAAAAGTCCCTTTGCTTTTGGAGAACACACAACTATAGATTGGCTGTATTTTCCTAAGACAAAAGGAATACATCCTGAATGATCTTGTTCAGAATGATTCGAGATCACGTAGTCTATACGATCTATATTTTTCAGCTGATTCATTAGAATCTTTTCCATAGCAGGATCTATTGTGTCTATAAGAGCGGTTTTTTCTGATCCTTGGACAAGATAAGAATTATAGCTTGTTCCGTCCGGAAGTGGAATCAATGCATCGAATAACCGCCGATTCCAGTCAATAGCTCCCATCCAATAAACACCTTTGCAAATTTGCCTGGGGTTCATGATTGCCTCTTATTTTGTGTTTATTCTCAAATTGAGCGAAAAGCAGTTGTTCTAGATGAAGACTACTATTATTTATCCTTTTTGAATAGTTAAACAGAGCTAGCTTCATCAAAAAAAGCTGCCATGATAAAGTCATTTTCAGTTAATCCGCCAGCCACATGTGTACTAAAAGTTACTTTAATTTTACCATAACTTATGGTCATTACAGGATGATGCCCCTGCTCTTCTGCAATTACGGATAAAATATCCAGAAACCATTTTGTATCTGCAAAGTTTAAAAATTTAAACTCTTTAACAAGTTTACTATCTTCTATTAACTCCCAACTCTGATATTTAGACACTAAAGCTTCGATTTTATTTTTAGACAATGGCAAAACTTTCCCTTCACAGGAGATGCATTTGGAAGGCAGATTCTCTTTATTAGAAGCAGAGGTCGGAAACCTAATGACTTCTTCCAAATTCTTAAACACTTCTGCGTAATCTGGAGGATTAGTCAATTCATCAACAATCTGAACATATCTGACGATATTGCTCTTATCTACGATAAATACGGACCTGGCTAAAAGATTGAGCTCTTTAATTATTACTCCGTAATTTATGCCGAAAGATGAATATCTATAATCAGACAATACCATCTCATGCTTTATATCATTGGCAGAACAAAACCTCTTTTGCGCAAATGGCAAATCCTTACTAATTCCCAGTATTACGACGTCTGAAGAGACCTTAGCAGCTTTTTTATTAAATTCTCTTACCTGTAAATCACACACAGGCGTATCCAAAGAAGGAAACGATGAGATAAGCTTTATCTTATCATTAAAATTCAAGAGGCTAAGTTCTTGTAACTCTTGTGTTACAGCTTTGAAATTCGGTGCCGGAGTTCCAGCTTCTAATACTCTGCCAGACAGAGTCAAAGGTCCACCTTTAAAAGTTATTTTTCTGTACATTTTGATTTCTCCTATTAGTTGATATTTTGGAGTACCGTAAAATGTATTAAAATTATTTTTTTAAGAAACGAGGCAATACACCGTCATGCTTTCCAAAGACCATGTAAATTACAATACTCTCTTAATATAAGACCTGGTTGTTTATACACATAAAATTCAGCCTCAGGCTTGTCTCCAGGTTTTAGATATTTTCTATTGACATATTCCTTATTAATAACCTCTATCCATTCAATATAATGGTCTTTTTCCATAGGATGAGGAGTCGTACCCACTTTGACCTTGATATCAATCCCACTGCCTTCAAGTACCGGAACATGCTTTTCCCTTGAAGCATCAACAGTGTTTTCCTTTTGAAGGTCCATTGGTTTGCTACAACAAACCAATGAGCCAACTATCACACCGTGCATAATTTCTATGATGTTTCCACAGCCTTAGCATTTGTAAATTTGCAATCTTTCAGTTATCATAGGGCCTCCTTATTGTTAATACTTTTACTTTAATTCTTCCCTGAAACTTCCCACCTTTTTAAAAGAGTAATAATTATCTATTATTTACCGAGAGCTTGTTCCAAATCCATAGCATGTTCCTGCTCTACTGAAAGAATAGTTCTCAGTTGCTGCGCAAGGTGATAAAGATTTAATTCTTCTGCCTGTTTCACCCGAGAAATATATCTTTTAATAGCATCATTTTCACCAACTAAGTCTTGCCTAAGCATCTCCTCATTGTTTTGAGATACCTTTGGAACCGGCATATTTACGGTAGGGAATCCGCCAAGGTAAGCAATCTGGCTAGCTAATGTCGTTGCATGTGCTAGTTCCTCTTGCGCATGAATTATAAGTTCCTTTTGAATTGTCTGGTACATGGCGCCCTTCAATACTCCTTGATGCTGAGCATACTGCACGCAAGCCGTATACTCCAATCCTAAATCCTTGTTGAGTAATTCAATTAATTGTTTTTTTGTTATTGCTGCCATTTCATTCCCTCCTTTATTCTTTCTTTATTTTCAAGCTATTTTATACTACGCCTATCGCCGCAATATATCATTAGGGGGTCCTCTAATAATTGAAATTATACAGAAAACTTGTATTAAATCCATAAATATATTTTTCTTATTGAGTTTTTATTGAATTGGAAATCTTTTCGCAAGAAACTTGAGACTGGTAGGGACAAAGAACGCAAAAGTACAGCAGGCAGGAAACCTTCAATACAGTATTGATATTCAAGGTACTTGTTTTGCAATCGTTGTATAACCTCGGAGATGACGCTGATGGAATATCAGTTAAAAGACAGGCTTTCTTCTACGCGTTTCCTTGGCTTGTCTATTGGAGATTGTGCTCCTAATGCAAAGACTATTAGGCTCTTCAGAGAACAGCTTGGAGAACTTGACCTTGTCAAAAAGCTTTTTGGTGATTTTAATCATTACCTTGCCAAGAATGGTTTTGAGGCAAGAAAAGGGCAGAATGTTGATGCTTGCATATGTAGAAGTTCCGAAACAACGCAACAGCAGAGGAGAAAACAAGCAGATAAAGAATGGGGATATACCTGAAAATTGGACAGAGAAAAAACTGAGGCACAAATATATAGAAGCAGTCTGGGTCAAGAAGAACGGAACGAGCTATTATGGATACAAAAACCATGTGGAAGTAGATGTTAAGCACAAATTTATTCACAAGTACAAAGTTACTCCATCGTCCGTTCATGACAGCAATGTATTTGAAGAAATACTCGATGATATGAATACAAACAAAGATGTATTTGCTGATTCCGCATACAGATCTAAAGAAACGTTGAAAGAACTTGAGGACATGGGATACCGAGAACATCTCCAGCGAAAAGGCTGCAGGCACAAAAAACTGACTGACTGGGAAATACATGGCAATCACACCAGGCCTAAAACCAGATCGTCGATAAACGAGTCATTTATTTTCGTTGTCATAGTCTTTTCTCCTTATTTAAGGTTTCTTTTTATTTTATCTGGCTATAACCATTTACACAAAATTCTGTAAACCCTCGAAAATTCTGTTTTCTTGATATTTAGAATGTGGAATTTTTCCAGCTTTCGATAGTAAAATTATTTTTTAAATACCTTTCCTGAATATAAACCCTAAAAAATATATTTTTAGAAGTAGCAAAAATACTTACAAGAACTTACTAGTGTTAAGTCCGCAAAACTGCCAACCTGTAAACAAATTAAGACTCTCCGATACTTTTTCTCAAATTTTCTCCGACAAGATTAAAAAGAAGTATTGTCGCAAAAATGATCAGCCCCGGCCACAATGTTAGATTCCAATATCTCAGAGGATCTGTAAAAGCTTCTTTTAACAGTTCGCCCCAGCTCGCAGTAGGAGATTGAACCCCGAATCCAAGAAAACTAAGCCCGCTTTCGGCCATAATATTTGCAGCCGCAGCAAAAATAACTGTAACAATTATCGGACCAAGAATGTTGGGAAGAATATGATTAAACATGATTCTGCACTTCGACATTCCGAATATTTCACACGCTTGAACATAAGCAAGATTACGCTGCTTGAGAACTTCTCCTCTTACAATTCTTGCAAATCCCGTCCAACTTAAAAGTCCAATTATCAGAATAACAACCAGGCACGACTGCTCAAACTTTAAGTCCGTCAATGACGCCATAAGTATCAGAAGTAAAAGAAAAGCAGGAAAACATATTACTATTTCCACTATTCTCATTACGACTATGTCAATTACCCCGCCGCTATATCCGGAGACAAGCCCAACCGCAGTGCCTATAATCAAAGATATGAGCGTGGCAAAAAAACCAACAGCAAAAGAAATTCTTATTCCAAATACAATCCTGGAAAAAACATCACGTCCAATATTGTCAGTTCCCAGCCAATGCTCTTTTGATGACTCTTCATAAGGCATACCGGACAACTCATAAGGTGAATATGGAACAGGCGGCATAACATTCAGTACAACCTCGACTGAATGCAGAGTTTCCGGATCCCATTTGTGCTTTACATGCCACTTGGAACAAAATGGAATGAAAACAGCCGCAGAAATTAGCACAAAACTTAAGACTTTTATACCCTTTTTGAGCTTTATAAACTTCAAAAATATCACAAGCAACGGAATAAAAAAAATCAGGTAATTGTACAATTTATCAATGATAATTTCCGGCCCGTACGGATTAAAAATTAGATACAGAACAGGAAAAGATATTTTGAAATTGCGTTCAATGATAATAATAGGCAGATTCCCTGTTATTAATGGCGCGTAAACTGCAATGATAAACAATAAACAAATACCATAGAGTCCGCAAAGAGCGATTTTCTCTTTTTTAAACCTGAACCATACTTCAGCTATACCAGACTGCCTATCCAAAACAACCTCCGCCACCAATAATTATTTGCATAAGTATTCAGCAAGGTGCGTTATAAATCAAGCGGACAGCTCGGCGATCTGTCCCTACCTAATATTGTATTTTTCAAAGGTAGGGCGACCTCACCGAGGGCGCCGCGTTTTCTTTATTGAATACTTACGCATTTGTCTCATTAATTATTGATATTATGAATTTAATTCACCATCTTTCTTTATCGTTATTTCCCTTTCGTCAAAAACAGAAGCCTTGTATTATCTTTCTTTACTTCTATTTCAGCCCCAGCATGGAATGCGCCGCGCAAAATATCCTCAGAAAGCGGGTCTTCAACATATTTCTCAATGGATCTTCTCAGCGGTCTGGCTCCATATTCCGGCTGATACCCCACGTCTATCAGAAAATCAATAACGTCTTCCGGCACAATCAGAGTCAAATCCTTTCTTGCCAGGCGTTTCTTTACTTTATCAACTTCTAGGCTGACAATATTTCTCAAGTCATTTCTTGAAAGTTTTGAAAAAATTATAACTTCATCAACTCTATTGATAAATTCAGGCTTGAAATGTTTTTTAGCCTCATCAAGAAGCCTCTCCTTCTCCTGTTCTACTTCAGATTGATTATCTCCGAAAGAAAAACCTAGAGCCTTTCCCTGGATTATTTTGTGGGCACCAAGATTACTGGTCATTATTATTATCGTATTTTTAAAATCAATGAGCCTTCCAACATTATCGGTAAGCTTCCCATCCTCCACAATCTGTAAAAGCATGTGAAGCACATCAGGATGCGCCTTATCAATCTCATCAAAAAGCACAACCGAATAAGGGCGCCGCCTGACTCTCTCCGAAAGCTGCCCCCCTTCGTCATGGCCGATATACCCGGGAGGTGAACCAACAAGCCTGCTTACATTGAATTTTTCCATGTATTCAGACATGTCAAGCTGAATAATCGCTTCAGGGTCTCCAAATATAAACTCGGCAAGCGACTTGGCAAGCAGAGTCTTGCCAACGCCGGTAGGCCCTAGAAAAATAAACGAACCTATCGGGCGTTTAGGGTCTTTCAAATCAGCACGTGACCGCCTCAATGCCCTGGAAATAACTTTTATCGCCCCCCCCTGACCTACCACAACTTTTGAAATCTCCTCTTCCATATTCATCAGCCTGAGGCTTTCTTCTTTTTCCATTTGACGAATAGGAATTCCTGTAAGCTTCGCAACAATTTCCGTTATTTCCTTCTCCCCTATTTGAGCTCTATTTGACTTCTTTTTCTCTTTCCACTGCTCGACTAGTTTTGAAATTTCGGCGCTAATAGTTTTTTCTTCATCCCGAAAATTCGCAGCCTCTTCAAATTTCTGATTTGCTACGGCCTCTTCCTTGGATTTTCTTATTCCTTCAAGTCTCTTTTCCAACTCCTCAGTATCGGGCGGAATAATAACTTCAGTAATTCTTGTTCTTGCGCCGGCTTCATCCATTACATCTATTGCCTTGTCCGGCAAAAATCTTCCGCTTATATACCTGTCCGACAAAGCAGCAGCAGCCACAATTGCAGCCTCGCTATACTTTACAGAATGATAATTTTCGTAATGTTCCTTTAACCCTTCAAGTATTTCAATGGTCTCGCTAACGGATGGAGGATTAACCATTATGGACTGGAATCTTCTTTCGAGCGCCGCATCTTTTTCTATATATTTTCTATATTCGTCCATCGTTGTGGCGCCCACGCATTGAAGCTCGCCTCGCGCCAAGGCAGGCTTAAGAATATTTGAAGCATCCATAGCCCCTTCTGCTCCACCTGCACCAACTATTGTGTGAAGCTCATCTATAAAAACTATCACTCTTCCGGAGGCTCTTATTTCTTCAATAATCGCTCTTATTCTTTCTTCAAACTGCCCTCTGTACTTGGTGCCGGCAATCATTAGAGGCAAATCAAGCCCGAAAACAAGTTTATCCTGTAAAACTTCAGGCACTTTCTTGGAAATGATAGCCTGCGCCAACCCTTCAACTATCGCAGTCTTTCCCACTCCGGCCTCGCCTATCAGTACAGGATTGTTTTTGTTTCGTCTGCATAATACCTGTATTACCCGTTCTATTTCATTTTGCCTTCCAATGACAGGGTCAAGCTCCCCTCGCTGTGCAAGCTCGGTAAGATCTCGCCCAAAAGCTTTAAGCATTGGAAGAGCACTAGCACTTTCGGCAACATATGGCTTGGAAGGAATAGTTGTATTTTGCTGAAAATCATCACTCCCCGGCAAAAAGTTCGGATCCAGAGCCATCATGATTTCTTGCTTTATCTCTTTTGGATTTATATTCAGATTTCTGAGAATTTTAGCTGCAGCACTCTCTCCCTCGCTTAAAAGACCAAGCAGGAGATGTTCGGTGCCAATATAATTATAATTCATGTTCTTAGCCTCGAGTGCGGCAAGGTTAAGAACTTTTTTCAGCCTGGGAGAATATGGCAGTTCCCCCTTTGTCTTGGTGGCTCCGGCATTTCCTGAGAGTTTCTCAACTTCTAGCCTCAAATTATCCAAATTAAGCCCCATTGATTTCAATACAGAAACCGCCACCCCCTGCCCAAGATTTATAAGCCCAAGCAAAAGATGTTCGGTACCAACATAATCGTGATTAAACCTTACCGCTTCCTGTTGAGATAATGCCAAAACCTGCTTCGCGCGCGGCGTAAAATTAGTCATAAAAAACCTTAACTTCCTAACATAATAAAAAAACAAAATACAAATAGCTTAAGACTAACTAGCTTGCAGGTACTATTTTTTCAAGACTGTTTCTTAAAAATAAAAAAATTAACGAGAGAGATTGCTCCCGCCCGTTAATTATTTTATACTATTTTTAATTTAATGAGTCTCCTGAAAAAACCAAATACAAGCGTTTTTGATGGAGCAAAACCCTCCATTTTCTAGTCTGGAGGGTTCAGCTTTTACCATGCGTTTTAGCAAGGTTGTAGAAACCGAAAAAGAGTTTTGCAAGAGGCTCAATATCTTTATTTATTTCTTATCGTAACCTATCTCAGTACGCGTGGCTGTGACATATCTCGGTTGGACTGGCCGTCCTGGCAGAGGATCTGACAAATTTATCAAACTTATGCTTTTGTGCTTGAACGGACTATTTGGATCGAATGTTACCATGCATAGATCTCCTTTGCTGTCTATATATGTAATGGTACTATTGCCTAGAGAAACCCCTAATTCGGTATTTACTTCTGATATCTCTAAGTGCCATGTCGTTCCCGTGGACTTTCCGTGCGTGAACAATTCGACTATCGGTTGTTTACACTCTTCTGGATCTTTAAAATGTGACACAGCTTGTGGTATAGAACATGCTACCCCATCGCCAAGCATACTCCAAGCTCCTGCAGCTTTTTTCATTAAGAAGCTAAAATCACCATTCCCATTCATTTCGTACACTAACACCTCACCTTTCCTTTCCTTATCTTCGAACATGCACCATAT